>JAJZEQ010000030.1 GCA_021851345.1 Pseudomonadota bacterium | reverse complement strand
ATGATTTGGTCCACAACCATACTGCTGGCCGCTATTGTGGCTGGATGCGGTGGCGGTGGCGGTGGGGGCGGCGGGGGTGGGGGTATTGCTCCAACCTCAGCAGGCTCAGGCACAAATGGTTCAACATGTTCTGGTGCCGGTTGCGTGAATCTTGGCACGGCCGCCAATTATGTGATCCTGGCGCAAACGGGTGTCTCAACTGTTCCAAATTCGGTAGTGACCGGAAATATTGGATTGAGTCCAGCCGCCGGATCGTTTTTGACTGGATGGTCTGAAACAGCGAACGGCTCGCCGATTACCTATTCGACATCCGCTCAAGTGACCGGAAAATTATACGCAGCCGACTATTCCGGTGGAACGACTTCTTCAGACCTGACTACAGCCATAGGCGACATGGGAACCGCGTATACCAACGCTAACGGGATGGCACCAGCAGGTGGTGCACTGGCTGGTGGTACACCTGGTACGTCATGTCCCGGAACCGGAGGAACCGGAGCTCTGGGCGGAATGACTATTACCCCTGGTGTCTACACCTGTACGGTCGCTCTTTCCATAGCAACAGGAACGAATGTCACCCTCAGTGGTGCTGGGGTCTATGTCTTCCGGACTTCGGCCGGTATTAGCCAAGCTGCCGGTACGCAGGTGATATTGACCAATGGCGCAGTGGCTCAGAACGTTTTCTGGGTGCCCGCCCAGACCGTGAGCATTACAGGTACTGCTGGTGGAACTACAATAATGCAAGGTGTGATATTGGCGCAAACAGACATCTCCATAGGCACGAACGTAACGGTGAACGGCAGGTTACTGTCGCAGACTGCTGTTACCCTGGATCAGGCTACAGTTACACAGCCGTAAGGCATGCAGTATCAGAATGTAAAGCAGTGAATGAGGCCGTCGCAAGACGGCCTTTTTCATTGCGAACGTTATGTGTAGAGACCGGGACTACCGTCCACACATTATTGAGCATTCAATAATTAGCGACAAACCTGCCGTTCGGGCTGATGTATCGAAGCCCAATCACAAGGCGGTCTACACCCTTCGATACCTCAGGGCGAGCGGTGTAATGAATAACGGAAAGATCATTGGTTCTGTTTCAGTTTCTGTTTCTGTTGCGAATTGGAATTACGGCCTGGCTATGGATTCGCACTCTCCAAAACCGGGGGTTTTCTGGTCAGGAATCCTGACAGGATCAACGCCAGCAGGGTGTATGTCAGGAACAGGTAATAGCCCGGCTGGAGCGCGGTGGCATTGGTAGTCAAGATCACCACTTCCTGGTCTGTCGAGCGCAAATGACCGAGCTGACTGGTAATGATCCCATTGAATCCGATATAGGCCATGAATATCGCCACCACCATGACATCAGCCATCGACCATTTCCCGGATTTCAACACAAAGAACTTGATCACCGGGTTTTCCCTCAGCTTACGGTAATTGAAATAATATCCCAGCGACGAGACGATTTTTAACAGCGGGAAAACGATACTGAAGGTGATCAGCAATATCCCGACCAGTTTCATCGGGATATCCGAGTGAATGATCATGATCCAGAATACATCCAGGATGCTCTTGCTCTGGAAATACAACACCTGGTTCTCGAAATGAATGGGATGCCCTATCAGCATGAAATTCATCTGCGAAATGGTTGCTTCCATATCGATCGTGGGCGTGGTCACGCCCGCCATCAGCAGCGTGACGAGAGACAAGATCAGGAATATGTAACGGGATGGGGTCAGCGGCAACTTGCTGAAACCAGACAGGGCGAAAAGGATAACCGACAGCATGATCAACAGGATTGCTTCATTTCTTATCAGGTTATGCTTGACCGAAATCTGCTCATTGAGCTTGAGCTTCGCCGCTTCGATATCCTTGGAATCGGTCCTGAGAAGGATGAGGCTCAATTGAGGTGTACCCTGCATATCAAAGGTCTGGTCAGAATACTTGTCAAGCTGCTTGTGCAGCACGGACTTTATCTGGCGCTTTGTATTCGGCTTTGTCATCTCATGAATGACCGCATCCGCATATTCGGGAATACCTTTCTTGATATTGTCCAGATTGACAAAGGTATTGATAAAGGATTGTTTGATTTGCCCACCCGGGCTGGCGGCGTTCTCTTCCCTGATCTTTTTGTCGACATCATCAATAAGCTTGTTAAGCAGTACTTCGATGTGTTTTTTCAGCACCCGCTCATTCGCCTTCGATAAATAGAGATTGTTGATCTCTGCGGCAAGAATTTCGGTGACCTGGCTTTTCCATTCATCGACGCTGAGAAGACCGTATTTGACGCTGTTGAGTTCGGCATAATCGTTTTTGTTCTGCTGGTTGGAAAGTGAATTGGCAATGATCTGCTGGCACAGGATGACCGATGCGATACCGATGGTTACGGATAAGATCAAGTTGAGGAGTTTTATGGCAGTGGTCTTCATCGTCATATCAAAAACGAAGTTTCGAATTCATTTCATCAGCATTGTCCGGATAGCGTGCTTACAATCCTTCAACCCAAATAGTTCATTAGCCCAAAATCCGTTCGCCCTGATGCTTCGACGCGCTCAGCACAGGGTACGCAGAGCGTATCGAAGGGCTTGCTCAAGTGGTTCGATACCTCACCACGAACGGTCTTTTACACCCGATCTTTTACACCCGACTTCTCTTAATGGATTATCCGGGTTCAATGTTCAGCATCGGAATTGCGCACCTGCCTCGGAGAGCGAGTTACCGAAAGCAGATATTTCAAACCGAAGGTAATGGCGGCAGGATCGAGGAGCAACAAGCGCCAACCTTTCTGTGCCAGGCCGGCTATGCCCATGCCGCGCAATGACAGAATCGCAGCAAAGCCGCCGGATATCAATCCGGGATGGCTGCGCACGAAACGCACCGCCTTTATTCCTGCGTCAAGCACTGCCACAGGTGCTTGCCAAAGCCGGGAAATTTCGGCCACTTCCATACGCTGGGTCTTGATTTTCTCCAATAGCCCGCGGCGGCGGTAAGCAAGGTCTGCAAATCGTTGTTTCATGGCCGGGGATCCAGCTGATCGCGATCATCGGCCAATTCGGCCAGACTGGCGGAAAACAATTTGGATTTTTCGTTGGCCACACGGCGCAACACATACCATGCCAGGAGGCCGGCGACAAAGTAAATCCCGGTAAAGCCGGCCAGCACCAGCAGACGGTAGCTATCCCAAAATACCGCCACGACAAATGCCGTCAGCAGTATGGTGGCCAAGCCGAAGAAGAACAGGGCGACGCTGCCATAGAGCAACATCTGCCCGATGCGCAGGCGCTCCTCCTCCATCTCGTTGGACAATAGTTCAAGCCGCGTCTGGATGATGGCGAGCAAGGTGCATGCCATCCGTTTCAGCGACTCCATCAGTCCGCCCGATTCTGGCATAGCTTTAGCGCCGTGCGATCAGCATCCCGACAATTGCACCCACGCAGGCCGAGATACCGATCGCCTGCCAGGGATTATCGTGGACATATTGGTCAGTGTCTTTCGCGGCCTGACGGGTACGCTCGATCGCGGAATCCCCGGCCTCGATCATCAAGCGCTCCTTGGCAATCTGCAATCTCTCCTGAATGCGTGCCCGGGCAGAGGCTGCTCCTTCACCTGCCTGGTTGGCGGTAGCACGCAACAGCTCCTCTGCATCCGCCATCACCAGTTTCATTTCTTCCATGAGTTTATCCTTGGAATCTGTGATATCTGTATGTATAGCGCTCATCGTTTTCTTGTTCATGACCTGACTCCTTAATTAAAATATTTGAAACATTGACACCAAGCCAGCGGCCGGAAAAATCCCTTCCTGTCACCATGCCGGCTTTAATCCGTTTTTCCGGGCGGCAAACCACCCAACAGATCCGCCATCTCTTCGGCATGTTTCTCTTCCACGGCAAGGATGGCTTCGAGCATTCGACGGGTTGTGGGATCCTGGTCGCCCAGGTACTGGATCATCCCGCGATAGCTGTCGATGGCGATACGTTCCGCCACCAGATTTTCCTTGATCATGTTGGCCAGTGAATCGGCCGCGATGTATTCCGCGTGGCTGCGGCTGGCCAGGCTGTCCGGTGAAAAGTCGGGCTCTCCGCCCAACTGGACTATGCGTTCAGCGATCAGGTCGGCATGCCCCAGCTCCTCATTCGCGTGCGCCAGGAATTCGGCGGCAACGCTTTTCGACTCGATTCCCCTGGCCATAAAATGATGGCGCCGATAGCGCAGTACACAAACGATTTCGGTCGCAAGCGCATCATTCAGCAGCTTCAGCACTGCCTTGCGGTCCGCGGCATAGCCGGATGTAACGGCACCTTCGTCGATGTGCTGGCGTGCTCGCTTGCGCAAAGTCTTGACATCGGTCAGGAAAGATTTCTTGGTCATATAAGCCTCTTTAAAATTTGATTTGGTCATCAACTGCGGCAAACAGCATTTGCCTGCTGACGAATTTTATCGGGCACATCATAACCGTCCCATCAGCAGCAGAATGATCAGAATGATCAGTACCAGCCCGATGCCCCCGCTCGGACCATAACCCCACGACTTGCTGTGTGGCCAGGAAGGAAATGCACCTATCAGCATCAATACCACAATGATCAATAAAATCGTTAACACTGACATTTAGTCTCTCCTTAAAAGATCACAAAATATTATGGCGTCCTGAACTGGCTTTAAAGTTCAGGATTTTCCGCAGTTACCTGGCAGACTGCGAACGCGGGGCAATGTTGCCATTGTCGTCGGAAAGTACGATTTCCACTCGCCGGTTCGATTTGCGGCCGGCGGCAGTATCGTTGCCGGCAACCGGGAACGCCTCGCCGTAACCGCGTGTCGAGATGCGTTCGCTGTCTATCCCCATGTCCACCAGCGCCGCCTCCACCGCATTCGCGCGGTGCTCGGAGAGCAGCTGGTTATGACTGCTGCCGCCTGTGCTGTCGGTGTATCCTTCGATCAGCACCTTGCGTTGCGGGTACTGCTTGAGAAAATCACCCAGCTTGCGCACGCTGTGCATGCCGCGCGATTTCAGTTGCGCCTGGTTAGTGTTGAACAACACGTCGCCGAGCGTGATCACCAGGCCGCGATCCGTATTTTTGGCCTTCAACTCCCTGAGCTGCTGGTTGGCCGAATTGGCTTCGGCAGTTCTCGCCGCGAGGCGGACCTGGTCGCGATTGGCGCTCGCGTTGGCGACCACCGCTTCTGCCTCCTTGCGCTTGGCGGTTTCCTGCGCGATCCCCGCCTGCTGTTTGGCTATATATGCGAGCTGGTCGACCGTGCCGGCACTTTCGCCCTTGTTGAATGCCGAGTCCGCCTTGTTCAGCGAGTCGCCGGCCTGTTTCAATTCAAGCGGGGCCAGCCTTGTGACCTGGGGGTTTCGGGTCGCGTTGTCGTAGCTGTTGTGGGCTTCGGCGAGTGACGAGTTTGGCGGTGTTGCGCATCCGGCAAGGATCGCGACAGCGATCAGGGACAAGGGAAAGTATCGATTTATTTGCATGATGAACTCCAGTTGTGATTGCTCTATGGTTACTCGGGTTTGCGGTTGATTTCCTTGCTCAGCACACGGTTATCTTCCTGCACAGCGTCAGCTGCCTTTTGCGCCTTGGCTGAACTGGTCATCGCCTCAGCCAATTGCGCATCGACCTGCGCTTCTTCCGCCAACTGCCTGGCGCGCTGATAATCCTTGTCTGCCATTGCCTGTTCGGCGCCCTTCATCTTTTCCGTCGCAGATTTGAGCTGTACGGGTGCATATTCATTGCTCCCGGCACTGTTTGCGTTGTTGATCGCAACCCGGGAAATGATCATCTGTTCTGTGGGTGCCGGTGTGCTTGCGCAACCTGCAATAAAGATCGTGGCAGCCACGGTTGCGAGCGCCATGTGCATTCGATATGACTTGTGGGGGTAAGAAGTTTTCATTTTTTTCATCCATTGAGTTGAATACCAAAACGATCGTTGCGATGATTGCATATCGCGATTGCAACGATTTCCAATTGTCCCAACAGCATCCACCGGGATACGGATCGCCCTGCCGGAATAAATCTGCCATGTGAACTATTCATTGCAATTAGAGCCTTTCTCAAAACCGCGGACTGTGCGTTGGCGCACATAATTGCGATGTTTTAGGAACAGAATCTGGCTGATTTTCGGCAACGCATTCAATCCACGGATAAGGTCAATGACAGAAGCCAGGCACGCTGGGCGTTACCATATATTGCATGATGGGTAAAGCCGGGCTTACGCGCTATCGCCGACAAACAGGCGGCATACAAGCGAAACACTGCAACAGGGGCACGGCTCCGAGAAATGCATTGGTGGGCTGCCTAATAACGGCATCATGCTTGATGACGGTCGGCAACAGCATCGTGACCCGGATGGGTTCCACACCGAGTATGAGATGAGTCGCTTGCGGGACCGCAACCCCGGATTCGGAGCGGCAGGACTGGCCGGGTCCCTGTTGATAATTCCATAATTCATGACACCCTTGCCGTCATCGCGAACGAAGTGAAGCAATCGAGCAAGACAAAGATGCATTTTGTTTAAACCACCTGGATTGCAGCGTCGGTTTTGCCGACTCGCAATGACGACGTGTTCTGGATTACCACGTCGGCTTCGCCTCTGCCGCGCTGCCCTCGTAGCTAACGACTTGTTGCAATGACGGGAATGACGTGCCAGCTTTTTAATTTCCCCTTACCGCATTCCGAAAGATGCGTCACTGTCATCAAATATGGAAACCTCGATAGATCGTTTAATCGGGCAGGAGCAATCAGCTCACGGCCAGTGGTCGCGCACCGCCGGTGAATGAAGCAGTGTCCTGCATACCGTTTTGCACGACGTTATTTCTTGGCATCGCTTGCCGCATCCTTGATCTTGTCACCGGCCTTGTCGATTTGTTGCCCGGTCTTGTCCACGGCATTATCGATAGACTCGCCGGCTTTTTCCGCAGGTCCCTTCTCGCATCCGGATAGCGCTGCAAGCAAAATGCCCACTGCAAATGCTGTGACGACATACTTGCCAAATTTCTTCATTTCTATCTCCTTAATTAAGCATTCCGTAATTCATTACACCGTTCGCCCTGAGACACCGTTCGCCCTGAGGTATCGAAGGGTGAGTATTTCGTCAATCTTGGGCTTCGATACCTCAGCCCGAACGGGATTGTTGTCGCAAATTATGAAATGCTCCTTAGTTGGAACAATTCATGCCCGCAAGACACAGAAACATCTTCGGGGTAAATTCGCGGCTTGTATCGGCTGGTGTCATCCGTTAATCAACCTAAGCAAGATCATCACGATGGCGATCACCAAAAGAATGTGAATGAAACCGCCCATGGTGTTGGAAGTAATCAGTCCAAACAGCCACAAGATGAGCATAACGACGGCAATGGTATAGAGCATGATTCAGACCTTTCTATTTAATGTTTAGAAATTTGGCAAGGAACTGTACAACCAAGGTTGATCGTCCCACTTTCGCCGGACCTTCTCTGTGCGCGAACGCACATAGAGGATGCTTGCGCTGCCATCGCCGTATTGATGGTTAACGTCCGAGCAACTCGCCAATCGGCTTAAGCGTATCCACCCTGTCACAGATAACTTTGGCGATGGCGACCAGCGGTGCGCCGAGCAGCAGGCCCCAGACGCCCCACAGCCAGCCGAAGAACAACAATGAGATGAACAATACAGCGGAATTAACGCCCGCAAACCGGCTCTGCAACCAGGGCATGAACACGAATCCGACAGCACCCGCCACCAGCAGCGACACGCCCGCCGCGACGAGCGCATGCAGCAGCGAACCGAACTGCAGGAATGCCGCCATGCCGCCGGCAAATGCAATCAAGGCCGGACCCAGATAGGGGATAAAGTGCAGCACGCTGGCGGCGACTCCCCATACTGCCGCCTGCTCCATTCCAATCGCCCTGAACGCGAGCCAGATACCGGCGCCAACCAGGGCATTCGACATGAGCATGGTCAGCAGGAAGCGCTGGATTTGCACGTCGATCTCATCGAGAATCAGCGCGGCATCTTTCTTGCGCACCAGCGACGGCCCGACCAGCTGCACCAGCTTGCGGCGAAAATGCCCGCCCGAAGCCAGCAGAAAATAGGTGAGCAGCAACACGATCGGCGCCTGGCTGACAACCGCGAATAGCAGCGCGGATTGTGCGAGTGCATAGTCGCTCAACCAGGTGGATGGCCCGCTCGCAGGAGACGCCAATACGCGCGCTCCCGGTTTCGCGCCTGCGTCGGCGGCGGCACCCTCTATTTGCTTGGCGGCTTCCTTCATGTTTTGCAGCGCGGTCGGGCCGGTGCGTTCGTCGCTCAGATTCTGCCGCAGCTTGCGCGCGGCCTCCGGCAGCTTCTCGATCATCGTTGCGGCGCCATCACTCAGCGAGAACGCGATCCAGGACAATCCGCCAACCAGCACGACCAGTACCAGTGCCGCTCCCGCAGCACGCGGTATGTAACACCTCTTCAGCCACTCCACCACCGGACTCAGCGCATAGCTCGCAAGTATCCCGATCAGCAATGGCACGAAAAAAGCGCGTGCCAGATACAGCGCAGCGACGAACGCGATGACCGCCAGCAAGCCGATCGCCACATTGATGTGCAGATATGGGGTCTCGCGGATCGTGTCCGCCGTTGAATCCGCAACCGGGACCAGCCTCTCGAGCTCACTATCGAAACCGGCCTCATCATCGCGGCGCATCTCTCTCCTTGCATCAACAGGTGTTTTCTCGGCCTCCATAGCCTGGCTTTCCATCCCGTTTGTCACCCTTTCGCAAATTCCGTTATCAATTGCGGCAAGCGCCGGAAATTTGTTTTGCTGTTTTATATTGCGCGATTTTCCCTCGCATCTAATGACCCGGTCTGTACGCTCGCGCTCATAGCGCGATAACTTATTTTCCTGCGGAGCTTATCGATATGCGCAAAGGAATAATGGGCAGTCCCTTGTCATTTCTTGTCCCGGCTTGTGATCCTAGGGGGACAGTGATTGCCTCTCAAATACTTCTTCTATTGAGATTTCCATAATTCACGACACTCTTGCCGTCATTCCCGCGAAAGCGGGGAATCCAGAATGCCTCGTCATTGCAACAAGGATTCAGCTGCGAACGAAGTGCGGCAGAGGTGAAGCCGACGTTGCAATCCAGTAATGCTGTCATTGCGAGAAGGCGTAGCCGACGTGGCAATCCAGATGGTTTAAAAAAATGCATCTTGGTCTTGCTGGATTGCTTCACTTCGTTCGCAATGACGGCAAGAGTGTCGTGAATTATGGAAGTATCAATTGGAGAAATCGGGTGTAAAAGACCGTTCGTGGTGAGGTATCGAACCACTTGAGCAAGCCCTTCGATACGCTCTGCGTACCCTGTGCTGAGCGCGTCGAAGCATCAGGGCGAACGGATTTTTGGCTAATGAACTATCTGGGTTAAACCCACTGGATTTCCGCTTTCGCGGGAATGACGTGCCAGTTTTTCCTGTCCCTGTTCCGAATGATGCCGTGCTGTCACCAATTATGGAAAATTCAACAACAAGCGCCCCGAATAAATATTTTTTATTTAATGTGCGCCAACGCACGGAGTAAGGCGAGCAAAACTGGAATAGTGCAACCGTTGTGATTTGTGCGTTGGTAACGGCTGATCCGTGTTCAATCGGGGCAAACCAGGCCGATGCTCAAAATATAGCCGATGCCTTGGTTCGCGTTTCGCGTATTCAGGACAAGCACCAGTAAAAGTTCGGGCGATTGCGCCGATATTTTCTGGATCGAACAACTCACCGGATCGAACGACTCATAAGGAGAAACAAAATGTACAGATTTGAAAATATTACTGGCGGAATTAATGACAGAAAAGCCGGCCATCTGGCCAGCCCTGTCCATTACGCCGTGCACCCGAACTACGGCGTCCTTGCGGCAGGTTACAACCCGCTGATGTGGCTGATGGCATTGCTGCTGGCGGCTGTTGTGGCCGGATGCGGTGGTGGCAATGGAAGCGCAGCGGCTCCAGTGCCTGGTCCGGGCCCAGGACCCAGCGGGTCTCTGGCAGCAGTCAATCTTCTGACGGCGGGTAATTACGCGATACTGGCAGTCTCCGCAATCACATGCAATGGCTCATGCGTTCCAGCCACTTCCTCAGTACCCGCAGTGACTGGAAAAGTAGCTTTATCGGGTGTCGCGGCCAGCATAACGGGCTTTACAATGACAGAGGATAGCACGAATACTTTCTGGACAGCCCCTCAAGTGGCCGGAAAGATCTACGCAACTGACAATCTAGCGCCTACTCCTGCCGCAATTTCCCAGGCCTCTGCTGACATGGTCACTGCATACAACGATGCCGCCGGACGACCAGCTGGAACGGGTGCCTTCCTGAATGCCGGAGCCGCTGGAGAAATTGGCGGGCTGACCCTTGCCCCCGGTGTTTACACCTGGACTGCTCCCGTGAATGTGACCATCAGCACGGATGTCACGCTCAATGGCTCAGCAACCGATGTCTGGATCTTCCAGATACCGGGAACGTTTGCTCAGGCTGCTGCCACGAAAGTGATCCTGAGCGGTGGCGCGCTGCCCAAGAACGTCTTCTGGCAGGTCGGCGCTGGTGCGACCCTTGACACGACCGCACACATCGAGGGAGTGATACTTTCGGGAACGGCGATCACGCTAAACAACGGCGCAACGGGTAACAGCAGACTGATGGCACAGAGTGCGGTCACTTTGGGCGGTGCGGTGACACAACCTGCTCCATAAGGCTTGCTGTTCGTAATGCAACAGCAGCAAACAAAAGGCCGTCGCGAGACGGCCTTTTTCATTTCCCCTTAAATATTTTTCTTTATGTGCGCTAACGCACCGAGCAACGCGGATGAAAATGGGATAGTGAAAATGGTGTGGAAGATTGCCTTCGTTCCGGTTGATTTTATTTCGGATCGGGACAGGGAAAAGCGGAGCTTGTATACGGCCTCCGTATATGACTGGTGGCTAGACTGACGTTTCCTGGCAGCCTGGACAGATGGTCGTGAGGCGGTACACCAGAATAATTACCAGCAAAAAATCGGCCGATTGCACCGATTTCCCTGGAGCAGATTTTAAAGGAGCAGAAAATGAACAAATTCGATAGTTCTACGAAGCCATTGATGTGGTTTATGGCATTGCTACTCACCGCATTTATGGCCGGATGCGGCGGCGGTGGCGGCGGTGGCAGCTTGCCCCCGCCCAAACCAGCCCCGACCGCACCGGGTGCCGGCACTGGCTCAGGAGCAGGTGGTCATGGCCCGGCTCCGGTTAACTTGAAATCGATTATTGGAGCGGGAACGCCTACCAGTCCAACTTATGCGATTCTGGCAAAAACCGGCATCTCAACAACAGGAACGACCGCAGTGACCGGGGATCTTGGCTTGAGCCCGGCCGCAGCAACTTTCCTCACCGGATTTTCATTAACACCGGATGCATCGGGATGTTTTTCTACGTCAATTTATGTGACCGGAAATCTCTTCGCGGCCAATTACAACACGGGTTCGTGTACAACGCCTGCACTCCTCACCGCAGCGGTAGGCGATATGCAAACCGCGTACACAGATGCCGCCGGACGGCCTGCTGATTTTACCGAAGTCGGTGCCGGAAATATTGGCGGGATGACCCTGCCTGCCGGCACCTACAAATGGGGTAGCAGCGTGTTGATCCCGACGGATGTCACACTCAGCGGTGGCGCAAACGATGTCTGGATCTTCCAGATTGCGGGCGGTATCACTCAGTCTTCCGGCGCGAAAGTGATCCTGGCCGGTGGCGCGCTGCCCAAGAACATCTTCTGGCAGGCCGCCGATGTGGTGTCCATCGGCACGACCGCACACATGGAGGGGGTGATATTGGCGCAAACTGCGATCACGCTCAATACCGGCGCAACCGCAAACAGCAGGCTGCTGGCGCAGAGCGCGGTCACGCTTCAAGCGAATACGGTTACCCAACCCGCTCCATAAAAAATCAAAGGCCGCCACCGGGCGGCCCTATGTACGCTGGCGCACGGAGCGATGCGAATGAAAGTGGGATAAATGCAACAGTATTTGGCGAAGTGCCGGTCGATTGCGCCGATGTTTTTCGGAATCAGGTTTAAAAGGAGAAGAAAATGAGCAAATTAAATAGTAGTAAAAAACCGCTGGTATGGTTTCCGGCATTGCTGCTCGCCGCTGTTGTAGCGGGATGCGGCGGTGGCGCAATTCTGGGCGGACCTGCCGGTGCTCCTGCCGGAGGTGGAGGTGTAGGGGCGGGTGTCTCAAACCTCCCCGGAATTAACGCGTCAATGCTTGGAACGGCTGCCACGTACGGGATGGCGGCTACTGCAGGGGTGACCAACACCAACACTTTACCGCTCACCACCATCAACGGGGATGTGATACTGACTCCAACTGCTACGTGTAATGGCGCGCCAGCACCCGGAGGATCGGGGTCTGCGGGATTTGGTACATGCGGCGCCACAACACCGACTTCCGTTCCAGTACTGAACGGGACGGTAACCGTTACCGGTGCCACTGCAACTACTGTCAAGAACGACATGAATTCGGGATTTCTTAAAATCACTCCGCCGGCCGGACCTCCGGCCGCCGGTTCACTCGGGGGAGCCACCAATATACCGGCTGGCACTACCTTGGGAGGCGCAACCGGGAGCGCACTGGTGGTGGGAACCAACTTGTTTTATCCGGGCGTCTACCAATCCCTCACCTCGATCTTGATAACGGGTGATCTCACGCTGGATGCCCAGGGCAACTCGAATGCGGTCTTCGTGTTCCAGTCATCGAGCACAGTCGGCATGGCTGACGGCAGCGCCCCGCCTGTACCGCACTCGCGCATCCTGCTGGTCAACGGCGCCAAGGCGTCCAACGTCTGGTGGCAGGCCGCCTCTGACGCGACACTCGGTTTGTACTCCGAATTCCAGGGCAACATCCTGGCCGCAAGAGATGTCACGATGAAAACTGGCGCGACCTCGTGCGGCAGATTGTTTGCGGGAGCGTGGGTGGGTGTGGCTGGGGGTACCGGCATGTATGTATTTGACGCCAACGTCGTTTCCGTGCCGGGTCAGCCGTTTGCGCCACCTGCAGGATATTCAACAACTTGCCAGTAGGCATGATATTTGTGCAAGCTGAAAAAACTGCATCAAATTATTCTGGAGAAGAAAATGAAAAAATTACTTAAAGCCGCGGGGACACTAAGTCTTGTCGGTTGCGCAGCAATGAGCAGCTCTTTCGCCGCGACTGACGATACATCCTGGTACATGGGCGGTAACATCGGCCAGTCAAGAGCGACAATCGACAACGCGCGCATCCTCGCCAATCTCCAGGGATTGGGGTTTCCAAGCACGATCAGCGATGACAACAAAGGCACAGCCTACAAGCTTTTTGGCGGCTACCAGTTCAACAAGAATTTTGCCCTGGAAGGCGGGTATTTCAATCTGGGGCAGTTCGGTTATACGACAAGCACGTTACCGCCGGCACTGGCGGGATCACTGAACGGAAAAATCAATCTCCAGGGTTTGAATCTGGATGCGGTCGGCATGCTGCCCCTCACTGAAAAGTTTTCCGCGTTTGGCCGGATTGGTGCGCAGTACGCGCAAGCCAAAGACAATTTCTCCGGCACCGGATCCGCAGCCGCTGCCGTAACGCCGATTCCGAACCCCAGCAAGGATGCACTCAACTACAAAACCGGCCTGGGCGTCCAATATGACTTTACCCCTTCTCTCGGAATGCGCGCCGAAGCGGAACGCTACCGGATCAATGATGCCATCGGCAACACCGGCAACATCAACGTGTATTCGGTAGGCTTTGTGTATCACTTCGACCAGAACAAGCCGGCACCCGTCGAGAAAGTGATGATGGCGGAAACTGCTGCTCCCGCTCCTGCCCCACAGGTGATCATCGTTGTGGCGCCGCCGCGCAAGGTGATTTTCTATGCAGATTCCGGCGCTGATGCCCTGTTCGGCTTCGGCAAGACTACCCTGAAGCCTACCGGTCAACGCGCCCTCGACAAGTTTGTCGCCGATTTGAAAGGCTCCAAATATGATGTCATCAACGTAACCGGGCACACCGACAGAATCGGTTCCAAAGCCTTTAACATGAAGCTTTCGCAACGGCGCGCTGAAGCAGTCAGGGCGTATCTGATGGGAACTCTGGGGATAGCGGCCGACAAGATATCGGCAACAGGAGAAGGCGAAGCATATCCGATGACGAAGCCCGATGAGTGCAAAGGCAAGAAAGCGACCAAGAAACTGATCTCCTGCCTGGCGCCTGATCGCCGCGTGGAAGTCGAAGTGACCTCTTCACGCAAATCCGACTGACCCGGCAGACGGGATTGCAAAAGCCGGATTGAACCTGGCTGACATTTCAATTTGATCCGGAGTCCGGCAGTGTAATGAGGTAGCAACTGCCGGATTTTGGCTAAACGGAATTCACCTTATACAAAGGAGCAACATCATGAAATTTACCACAGCTTACAAGCGGCCCGCCGCTTTCGTCCTCGCCATCGTGCTGGCTTCCATTCTGGGATGCGCATCGACCGCGGCCAAGAATGGAAGCAAAGAAGCAAGCGACGATGCCGCCATCACGAGCAAGGTGATCAAGGCGATCAATGGTGAGCCCACGCTGAAATCGGCCCAGATCGGGGTTGAAACCTCCAAAGGCGTCGTGCTGCTGACCGGCTTCGTCAGTTCCCCTGCCGCTGAAAATACAGCAACTGAGCTGGCACGCTACATCAAGGGCGTGAAGCTGGTCAGGGATGCCATTCGGGTCAGGTAGCAGCCGTCGACTTTATTCCATTCCTCAATCAAAAGTGAAATCGTAGGGTGCGCCAAAGGCAGGCAATCCACTATCCAGCAAGCTGGACGTGAAGTTGACACGGCGGAATTGACATCGCGGGACGCTCCCTGCAATGACGCTGCTTTGAATGAAGTTGGTATTAAACGAAATTAACGAACCTTGAAAAGGAAACAAAATGATAATCCACAGGAATTTAAAATTGACCGGTTTTTTGATGCTGCTGGTTGTCGGGCTTGTCGCATGCGAAAAGCCGGGTCCTGCAGAATCCGCAGGTAAAAAAATCGACCAGACTGCCGACAGGGTCGGTGACAAGCTGAGTGAGCAAAGCACGAAAGCCGGTGTGGCGATGGATGATACCGAGATCACCAGCAAGGTCAAAGCCGCCATTTTCGCCGAGCCCGGTCTCAAAACACTGCAGATCAGTGTCGATACCGTAAAGGGTCTGGTGACATTGAGCGGGTCAGTTGACTCCCTGACGAACAGTCACAGGGCCAAAGAGCTGGCGAGTGCCGTGCAGGGCGTAAATGAGGTTGAAAACCGGCTGGTCGTAAAGTCGGCCAATTGAGATTGAGCCGTCAACCAGTTAAGGAGCAGGCCATGGATATTAAAGAAGCGTATAAGCAAAAATTGGCGGCGCAACTGAAAGAATGGGACGCGCAAATAAATCTATTGGAAGCCAAGGCGGGGAATGCCGCAGCAGATATCAATGTCAGCCGTGCCAAGGTAATTCATGAGTTGCGCGCCAAACAGCGGATGGCGTCCGAGAAACTGAAGGAACTGGGTAAAACCGGTGGCGAGGCATGGGATCAAGTCAAAGTGACTGCCGACAATATCTGGGATGAACTCAAGACTGGTGTAGCTGAAGCCCGTTCCAAATTCAAATGAAGTAATTGCATCCCAGGTCGCCGGCCAACCAGGAAGCATTTGATAATCCACGTGAGCAATTGTAAAAAATGAACTTGAGGCTGGCACTGATGCTGATACTTGGCAGCATGGCGGTAATATTTATCGCGCAAAATGCCGCTGTAGTCGAGATCGGTTTTCTATACTGGAGATTTTCGTTGTCGAGTGCATTGCTGATATTTTTCACTTTGCTGATGGGGTTCGTTTTAGGCTGGTTCCTGCACAGTTATCTCTTGTATCGCAGATCAAAAAATGAGCTGAGCCTGCACCGTTACTGAAGCACCCCTGACTGACTTGAACCTGGTGACGATTTAACCCAGACAAGCTAAGCCATTAGCAATACAACACGTCATTCCCGCGCAGGCGGGAATCCATACAACTATAAATCGCCCGCGAAGCGGGACACTTAATCGGTTTTGTCCGCGTTGCGGATCATATTTCTCGCTGGATTCCCGCCTGTGCGGGAATGACGAGCCTATCGGATTATCCGGGTTTAACCGGACACCGGTGATGCAAGTTTCAATTCAGATGTCTGATTTTTCATTTTGTGCCCGCCTGGTTGCGGGCGCTTTCATTTTATTGAGCATTCCATAATTAGCGACAAACCTGCCGTTCGGGCTGAGGTATCGAAGCCCAATCACCAGGCGGTCTACACCCTTCGATACCTCAGGGCGAACGGTGTAATGAATTATGGAAGGAT
>JAJZEQ010000210.1 GCA_021851345.1 Pseudomonadota bacterium | reverse complement strand
CGCTTGCCGGTCAGCAGCCTGCTGTTCCGCAGGGACGGATTGCAGGTGGCAACAGTGGGTGCTGATAATCGCGTGACCCTTAAACACATTACGATCGTGAACGACCTGGGGCGCGTGGTGGAAGTCGGCAGCGGCATAGAAAGCACCGACCGGGTCATAGACAGCCCGTCTGATTCCATCGTGCAGGGGGATGTCGTGGTCATCAGGAAAACCGAAACTCCGCCCGCTGAACCGGTAAAACCCGTGGAAAACCATCCGGAGCACGAGGGTTCGCTATGAACTTGACCCGATTTGCGGCGCCGCTGTTGTGCGTGTCGATACTTGCAGCTTGTTCGGAGGAACCGGTTTACAAGATACCGGTCATTCCGCAGCCCGCAGCCTACAAGGAATCGACGACCATCTGGCAGCCCGCCCAGCCTGCGGACAAACTCCCGCGCGGGGATTGGTGGAAAGATTACAAGGATCCCCTGCTGGACAGCCTGGTGGTGAAACTGGATGCCGCAAACGCCGATCTCGCCGTGGCAGTGGCGCACTTCGACGAGGCTACAGCTTATGCCGCACAGGCACGCACGGGTTTGTTCCCGACCGTGTCGGCAGGCGCTTACTCAACCCGCAATGCCCAATCCAATAACCGGGCGCTGCGCTCCCCCAACCAGCCCAATGTGTATGGAGACAACGCGCTCGGCCTGATGGCCAATTATGAAGTCGATCTGTGGGGGCAGGTGCGCGATCAGATTGAATCCGGCAAGGCAGGCGCGCAGGCGGCGGCAGCGGATGTCGAGTCGATACACCTGAGCCTGAGGGCCGAGCTGGTTAACGACTATATTGCCCTGCGCACCCTGGATGCACAATTAAAATTGTTGTCGGATGAGGTCAATTATTACGCAAAAGCTCTGCAGCTGACGCAACTGCGTTTTCAGGGTGCCGTCGCCTCGGCACTTGATGTCTCCCAGGCCAAGGTACAGCTTGAGACAGCCCAGGCAAAACTGTCGGATATCACGGCCAGCAGGGCGCTGTATGAGCATGCCACCGCCACGCTGGTAGGCGAGTCGGCTTCTGCTTTTTCCATCGCGCCTGCGGAAACGGATATCCAGCTGCCAACCATCCCGGTCGGCTTGCCGGCCACCCTGCTGCAACGCAGGCCGGATATTTCCGCGGCAGAGCGCCGCCTGGCGGCAGCCAATGCGGATGTTGGCGTAGCCAAAACGGCATTTTTCCCCACGGTTAATCTTGCCGCCGCAGGCGGCTATGAAAGCGCCTACCAGGCGGGTTTGCTGAGCGCCCCCAATTTATTTTGGTCCATCGGGCCGAATGCCCTGCTGACCATCTTCGATGCCGGCCGCCGTCAATATGTGGTCGATCAGGCATCGGCCGCGTTCAGGGTGGCCGGTGCGCAATACCGCTCCACCGTGCTGCATGCTTTCCAGGATGTTGAAGACAACCTGTCGCTGCTGAACAATTTGTCTACGGAATCCGTATCTCTTGCCCAGGCGGTTACCGATACCAAACACACACTGGATATCGCGATGAACCGCTACCGCGAAGGCATCGCCAGTTATCTGGAAGTCGTGACTGCCAGCGCCCTGGCCCAGCAGGTACAGCTTGACGAACTGGACCTGCGCAGAAGGCGCCTGCAGGCCAGCGTCAATCTGATCCGTGCCCTGGGTGGCGGCTGGGATTCTGTCCAGCTGTCATCCAAATAATTCTGCGCGTTTTTGTATAAACCCGCTTTATTAATCGCTCAAAAAGGAGTTGCCATGAAAACAGTGAAAAGAAATGTTCGTCCTCTGCCGGGTTTTTTGATGGGGTTGATATTCTCCGCATCGTTGGTGTCGTATGCCGCACATGCGGCCGACACCGAACTCGAAAATGCCATTTCCCGCGGACAGCACAGCTTCTCCCACGACACTTTTGGCGGCAATGGCAAGGTGTGTGAATCCTGCCACCTTGCCGGCGGCAAAAAGCCCGGCAAGTTACCCGACGGCAAGACCATCCCCAGCCTCGCCAATGCTGCAACCATATTCCCAAGATTCCAGCAACGGACCGGCAAGGTGATCACCCTGACAGACCAGATCCGAAGCTGTGCAACAAATGCACTCCAGGGCACCCCCCCGGATTATGGCAGCGCAGAACTTAATTCGCTGGCAAGCTATATCACTTCGATTGCACAGGGGAAACCCATCAATATGGGTGGCACACCGGAGTAAAGCCCGGGATTGGGCCATCGCCAGGCCAGCATCGGCCCGGCTCTTACGGCGAGAGAGCCGCCGCTGCAAAATGGAACGGGCGCGTATACCAATTTTCGCTGGCAGCATTAGTGCAGCGTGCGTCCCACGCACCCTGCGGTTTCACTTTTGATCGGGAAATGGAATTACGGGTTGTAGCATGCGAACTGACCACGCATGAAGTGGGCGCTCCCACCTTCATTGCGGATATACCGGATCAAACCACGGCCCATCCGAAACCATTTCTCTTCATGGGGAAATGGCACCCATGATGGGCCAAGCTGTTCAGCACAAAACACCCGATGCTCAAGTGATTGCTCGGCTGCACAAGAGGGCAGCGCCTTCCATCACGGGTGATATGCAACGAGACCGGCATATTGAAGCATCGTCCGGCAGGGCTGGAGCATGGCCTTGCCGGGATTTTGATTTATTCAATGACGCCGCTTCCCTTTGTTGTCATGAACCAGGCTGAATACCACAGGCACAAAGATCAAGGTTGCGACCGTTGCGAAGGCCAGTCCGCCGATCACCGCCCTGCCCAATGGCGCATTCTGTTCACCGCCCTCGCCCAGGCCGAGCGCCATGGGGATCATGCCGATGATCATCGCAAGCGCCGTCATCAGCACCGGGCGGAAGCGGACAAAGCCGGCATCCAGCGCCGCAGTCATGCCGCTATCCCCGGCTTGCAGCTTTTCCCGCGCAAAACTGACCACCAGAATACTGTTTGCGGTCGCCACACCCATGCACATGATCGAACCGATCAACGCCGGGACCGACAGGGTGGTATGCGTGACAAACAGCATCCAGACGATTCCCGCCAGGGCGGCGGGCAGGGCCGTGATGATCACAAACGGATCCAGCCAGGATTGGAAGTTGACTACAATCAGCAGGTAAACGAACACCACCGCGCCGAGCAAGCCGAACAGCAGTTGCCGGTATGAATCGTTCATGGCTTTCACCTGCCCGCGCACGACCACGAAGGATCCCTTCGGCACATCCTGGATGGTTTCATTGATCACTTGTTCTATATCATGAGCCACATCGCCCAGGTCGCGTTCCTGGGTGGTGCCGTAAATATCGATGGCGGGCTGCACGTCATAATGGGATACCACGCCCTCTCCCTGGCTGCGGGTGATGGTGGCCAAGCCGCTAATCAGCTGCGAGCTGCCGTTCGGCCCGGCGGTGACAGGGACATTCCGCAGGTCGTTGAGGGTATCCTGGCGATACTGCGGCGTTTGTACTACAAACGCGTAAGAAACGCCGTTGCCGGGGTTGACCCAGAAGTTGGGCGCGGTCTGGAAGCTGCCGGCCAGGGCGACCAGCAGGTTGTTGGCCACATCGCGCTGGGACAGACCCATTTCGCGCGCGCGGGCGCGGTCCACGTCGACGTGAAACTCCGGGTAGTTGAACACCTGCTGGACGCGCAGATCCACCAGCCCGCGAATTTTCTTGAAACGATCCATGATCAGCGAGGCGTAGGCCTGGTTGTCCTTTCGTTTGAAACCGATCACCTGCACGTCTATCGGCGCGGGCATGCCGAAGTTCAGGATCTGGCTGACGATGTCGGCGGGCAGGAAGGCGAATGAGGTGCCGGGGAAATCGTCCGAAAGATGCGCGCGCAACTCTCTCACGTATTCCGCGGTGGGTCGGTGGCCCTCGTTCAGCGTGATCAGGATGTCCGCATCGCCCGGCCCGATCGGGGACGAGTTGCTGTAGGTCAAATTGATCCCGCTCACCGGCAGGCCGATATTGTCCGTCATGTGCCTGATTTGGCCGGACGGGATATAGTTTCTGATCCGGTTTTCGATCTCGTTGCACAGCCGCGCTGTTTCCTCGATCCGCGTGCCGGTCTGCGCGCGGATGTGCATTTTGATTTCGCCGGCATCCACCA
>JAJZEQ010000249.1:2890-16395 GCA_021851345.1 Pseudomonadota bacterium | reverse complement strand
CGATCTCCGGCCACGCCGACTTCGGCGGCGAAGTAGAGCGCGTGCTTGGCATGGTAGACGGCGTGTTGCTGCTGGTAGACGCGGTCGAGGGCCCGATGCCGCAAACCCGTTTTGTCACCAAGAAGGCGCTGGCGTTGGGCTTGCGTCCCATCGTGGTGATCAACAAGGTCGACCGTAATGGTGCCCGCCCCGATTGGGTGATAAACCAGACTTTCGATTTGTTCGACAAGCTGGGTGCAACGGAAGATCAAATGGATTTCCCCGTGGTGTATGCCTCGGCATTGAACGGCTACGCCACGCTGGATCTGGACCAGCCCAGCACCGATATGCGTCCGCTTTTCGATGCTGTGCTCAAGCACGTTCCCGCACCTGACACCGATGTGGACGCGCCGCTGCAATTGCAAATTTCCGCGCTGGATTATTCCAGCTTCGTGGGCCGCATCGGCGTGGGCCGCGTGCGCCGTGGCCGTATCAAACCCGGCCAGGATGTGATGGTAATGAATGGCGACAGGCCACCGAAACGCGCGCGCATCAACCAGGTGCTCGGCTTTCGCGGTGTCGAGCGCGTGCCATTGGATGAAGCGCTTGCAGGCGACATCGTGTTGATCAACGGCATTGAAGAAATCGGCATTGGCGTGACGCTGGCCGACGTTAACAAGCCGGAAGCTCTGCCTATGCCCAAGGTGGATGAGCCGACGCTGACCATGAACCTGATGGTCAACACTTCACCGTTGTGCGGAAAGGAAGGCAAGTTCATTACCAGCCGCCAGATACGCGACCGGTTGAACAAGGAACTGCTGGTGAACGTGGCGTTGCGCGTTGAGGAAACGGACAACACCGACGTGTTCCTGCTGGCCGGGCGCGGCGAATTGCACCTGACGATTTTGCTGGAGACCATGCGCCGTGAAGGCTTCGAAATGGGCGTCGGCAAGCCGCGCGTGGTATATCGCGACATCGACGGACAGAAGTGCGAGCCGTTTGAAGTGTTGACCGTGGATGTGGAAGACACCAACCAGGGCGCGGTGATGGAAGAGCTGGGTCGCCGTCGCGGCGACTTGCAGGATATGCAGCCGGACGGACATGGCCGTGTGCGTCTGGAATACCGCATCCCGGCGCGCGGCTTGATCGGCTTCCAGTCCGAATTCATGACCATGACGCGCGGCACCGGCATCATGGCGCACGTGTTCGACGATTACGCACCGGTCAAGGCCGAGATGCCGGGCCGCCGCAACGGCGTACTGATCTCTTCCGAATCCGGAGAGGCGGTTGCTTATGCATTGTGGAAGCTTGAAGACCGCGGTCGCATGATCGTTGTTCCCGGCGACAAATTGTACGAGGGCATGATTATCGGCATCCACAGCCGCGACAATGATCTGATCGTGAATCCGATCAAGGGCAAGCAATTGACCAACGTTCGCGCCTCCGGCACCGACGAAGCAGTGCGCCTGACCCCGCCGGTACGGCTGACGCTGGAATCAGCGGTCGAATTCATCGACGATGATGAATTGGTTGAAATCACCCCGCTTTCGATCCGTGTCCGCAAGCGTTTCCTGACTGAAAATGAACGCAAGCGTACCGGTCGTTTGTAAAGCGTTTTCAGGCTTCGAGTAAAGTTAAAGGGATGCCCAGGCATCCCTTTTCATTTGGGCTCGATGATTGGTTTATACTGGCACGAAAAAATCAGGGATCTATTCACATGGAGCCGCAAATCAACATCTTCATTTCTCTTTTCGTTGGGCTGTTCGTCGGCGCGGCAGTGATCTGGTTGATACTGCGTGAGCGCATTTCATCAGCCGCTGACAAGGGAAAAAGTGAAATCCTGGTCGAAATGGCGCGGCTTAATGAGCGATTGGCCGCTGCGCAAGAGGATGTCAGTCGACTCACGATTGAAAAAAATATTCTTGCATCACTGCGTGATCAACTCACCGCCGAACAGCAACGGCTGAGCAACAAAGTTGCCGAACTGGCAACCACACTGGAATCAGAACGCTCCAAGACAGTCGAAAACTTGCAGTTGCTGAAAAATGCCGAGGAGCAACTTTCCAACCGTTTCAAATCCCTGGCCAGCGAGATTCTGGAAGATAAATCCAAGCGATTTACCGAGCAGAACCAGATCAACCTCAACCAGTTGCTGGAGCCGCTCAAGGTCAAGATCACCGAATTCCAGGGCAAGGTACAGGAAGTCTATATTCAGGAGGGTAAAGACCGTTCAGCACTGGCCGAGCAGGTCAAGCAACTGATGGCACTCAACAACCAGTTGTCAAAAGACGCACACAACCTCACCAGCGCGCTGAAAGGCCAGGCCAAGACGCAGGGCAATTGGGGCGAATTCATTCTGGAACGGGTGCTGGAAACTTCCGGTTTGCGCAAGGGCCATGAATACGACGTGCAGGAAAGCCATACACGCGAGGACGGTACGAGGGCTCAGCCGGATGTGGTGGTCCATATGCCGGAAGACAGGCACCTGATCGTCGATGCCAAGGTTTCGCTAACGGCATATGAAGAATATGCCAACGCGGAAACCGATCATCAGCGCGATGCCGCGATGAAACGTCATCTGGATTCGGTGCGCGGCCATATCAAGGAATTGTCGGTAAAGAACTACCAGCAGCTTTACGGCCTCAAGTCGCTTGATTTTGTGCTGATGTTCATTCCGGTTGAACCCGCTTTCATGCTGGCCATCGCGCATGACAGCAATTTGTGGCAGGACGCATGGAAGAAGAACGTGTTGCTGGTCAGCCCCAGCACTTTGCTGTTCGTTCTGCGCACCGTGGCACATCTTTGGCGGCAGGAGCAGCAGAATCGTAACGCGCAGGAAATTGCCAATCAAGGCGCGGCGCTGTATGACAAACTGGTTGGCTTCGTGGAAGACCTGGAAAGTCTCGGAACCAAACTGAAGCAGGCGCAGACGAGTTATGAAGGAGCGTATAACAAATTTGCAGGGGGGCGAGGCAATGTCATCCGCCAGGCAGAAAAGCTCAAAGACCTGGGCGTAAAGCCCACCAAACAACTGCCGCAAAAGCTGGTTGATTTGGCTTTGGATGAACTGCCTGCCGGCAACATCCCAAAATCCGGTTAGCAAGTCGGCCCAGTTGGAAGCGCGGGACGATCCGCTTCTTTGTTCATGACAGCGTGTGTCACGATGGTAAGATACGCTCATCCCCTTAATATATTTTCTGTTCAACGATGAAACTCGCAATCGCACAAATAAACTGCGTGTTAGGTGATTTAACGGGGAATGTAAAAAGGATTTTGCAATACTCCGAACAGGCCAGGCAGCTGGGTGTGCAACTATTATTGACCCCCGAACTGAGCCTGTGCGGTTATCCGCCTGAAGACTTGCTGCTGCGGGACGGGTTTTACCATGCATGCGCGCGGGCGCTGGATGACCTTGCCGGGAAAATATCCGGTATCGCCGTGATCGTCGGGCATCCGCATGAGCTCAATGGGAAAAGGTATAACGCCGCGTCGCTGATCAGCGATGGCGTGATTTCCGCCACTTATCTAAAGCACGAACTGCCAAATTATTCCGTTTTTGACGAGGAGCGTTATTTTGAACAGGGTACCGCGCCGTGCGTGTTTGAAATCGAAGGCATCCGCTTTGCGTTGAATATCTGCGAAGATGTCTGGAAGCCTGATGTTGCCCTTCAGTCACGCAAAGCCGGTGCACAGGTTCTGCTGGTGCTGAATGCGTCCCCTTATGCCATCGAGAAGCAGATTTCTCGCCATAACGTCATTCGCGAGCGTATTGCCGAGACTGAAATGGCTGTGGTCTATGCCAATATGGTCGGTGGTCAGGACGAGCTGATTTTTGATGGCGGCTCGTTCGCGATGGATAGCAGCGGGGTGCTGACCGCGCGGGCCCCAAGTTTTGAAGAGACCCTGTCGATACTCGAAGTGCATGATGATTTGAGACCGGTAGGCGCAATCATTCCGGATTTGGGTCTGGAGGCCGATGTCTATCGGGCTTTGTGCCTGGGCGTGCGGGATTACATCACCAAGAACCGCTTCCCGGGCATACTGCTTGGCATGTCGGGCGGGATTGATTCCGCATTAACCCTGGCGATTGCGACGGACGCGCTGGGCGCGGACAAAGTCCATGCGGTGATGATGCCGTCACCCTATACCGCACAGATGAGCCTCGACGATGCGCGCGAGATGGTGAGGATACTGGGGGTTCGCTATGACGAATTCCCCATTGAGGCAATGTTCCGGAGCTTTTCGACCACGCTGGAAACCAGTTTTGCCGGGCGTGCAGTGGATACCACGGAGGAAAATTTACAGGCGCGCATACGCGGCACCCTGCTGATGGCGTTGTCCAACAAGCTTGGCTCCCTGGTGTTGACCACAGGCAACAAATCCGAGATGACTGTCGGTTATGCCACGCTGTACGGTGATATGGCGGGTGGCTTTGCAGTATTGAAGGATGTCAGCAAAACCCTGGTGTATCGTTTGGCGCGTTATCGCAACACGCTGGGCAAGGTGATTCCGGAGCGTATCATCACGCGCCCGCCCAGCGCCGAATTGCGCGCCGACCAAACCGACCAGGACAGCCTGCCGCCATACGATGTATTGGATGCCATCATGGCATGCTATGTCGAGCAGAATCTCACGATCCCGGAAATCATCGCACGCGGCTACGCCGAGGCAGATGTGCGCAGGGTAGTGCATCTGATCCGCATCAGCGAATACAAGCGCCGCCAATCTGCGGTGGGCATACGCATCACGGAGCGCAGTTATGGGAAAGACTGGCGATACCCAATCACAGTGCGTTATCAGGATAACTTCTAAATCTAATTCCATTTGACGGCGAGTTTTGGTACAATGCGCCGCGTTTTGAGATGGGCTTCGAGCCCGTTTTTTATTTGCAGGTCATATTTTTGGGTGTGGTGAAGCTGGGTTTATGGATGTGGTGAAGTTGGTCGAAACGACGGTAAACGGCTTGGGCTATGAACTGGTAGACCTGGAGCGCTCCGGACGCGGCATGTTGCGCGTGTTCATCGACAAGCCGGAAGGCATCTCGGTAGATGATTGCCAGGTGGTAAGCAATCAACTGACGCGGCTGTTTCTGGTTGAGAATGTTGATTATGACCGTCTTGAGGTTTCTTCGCCGGGATTGGACAGGCCATTAAAGAAAGAAGCCGATTTTGTGCGTTTTGCAGGCGAGAAAGTGCAGCTAAAACTGCGTATGCCGCTGGCGGGACGAAAGAATTTCGTGGGCGTGATAGGCGAAGTGTGTGACGGAATATTGCAATTAAATGTTGACGGAAGTCCGGTGGCGATTGAACTGTCGAATTTGGATAAGGCGCGTTTAGTGCCGACTTTTTAGTTTTAATGATTAGCGGGTAATTTGCCGGAGATATGGTATGAGTCGTGAAATTTTGTTATTGGTGGATGCGCTGTCACGTGAAAAGAACGTGGACAAGGAAATTGTGTTTGAAGCACTTGAATCCGCTTTGGCCTCCGCGACTAAAAAGCGTTTTGTGGACGAAGCCGACGTGCGCGTGTCGATAGACCGCAATACCGGCGAAAATGAATCTTTCCGCCGCTGGGAAGTGATGGACGATGAAACCTTCGAGACGCCTGACCTGCATATCAAGCTGGAAGAAGCACAAAAGCGCAATCCCGATATCCAGGTCGGGGACTTCATTGAAGAGCCGCTGGAACCTGTCGACTTCGGGCGCATCGGGGCGCAAGCCGCCAAGCAGGTTATTTTTCAGAAGATCAGGGATGCCGAACGCGAGCAGGTTTTGGCCGACTTTATGGACCGCAAGGAACACCTGGTATCCGGCACTGTAAAACGGCTGGAGCGGGGCAATGCCATCATCGAATTCGGCAAGATTGAAGCGCTGCTGCCGCGCGAGCAGATGATCGCCAAGGAAAACCTGCGCGTCGGGGATCGTATCAAGGCGCATTTGCTGCGCGTGGATCGCAGCGCGCGCGGACCGCAAGTGATATTGTCGCGAAATTCGCCGGAATTGCTGGTCAAGCTGTTTGAGCTGGAAGTGCCCGAGATCGAAGAAAAGCTGCTGGAAATAGTCAGCGCGGCAAGGGACCCCGGTTCGCGTGCCAAAATCGCGGTGCTATCGCACGACCCCCGTATAGATCCTATCGGCACCTGTGTGGGGATGCGGGGTTCACGCGTGCAGGGCGTGACCAATGAACTTGCCGGTGAGCGCGTGGATATCATCCTCTGGGCTGAAGACCCCGCCACTTATGTCATCAACGCGCTGGCTCCCGCTGAGGTGAGCAGTATCGTCGTGGATGAAGAGCGTCACAGTATGGATGTGGTGGTCGAGGAAGAAAACCTGGCGCAGGCCATCGGACGCGGCGGCCAAAACGTGCGTCTGGCCAGCGAATTGACCGGGTGGGAACTCAATATAATGACAGTCGAGCAGTCCAGCGAAAAGCATACTGAAGAATTTTCCAAGACGCGCGCGGTGTTCATGGAAAAACTGGATGTGGATGAAGAAGTTGCTGACATTCTGGTGCAGGAAGGTTTCAATACTTTGGAAGAAGTGGCCTATGTGCCGCTGGATGAAATGCTGGAAATTGAATCGTTCGACGAGGCTACAGTGAACGAGTTGCGCAGCCGCGCGCGCAATGCGCTTTTAACAGCGGCGATCGCCAGTGAAGAAAAAGTGGAACACGGAATTGAAGATCTGCTGAAACTTGAAGGCATGGATGAGCAAATTGCGCGCATCCTGGCTGCCAAAGGCGTGGCAACCCAAGAGCAATTGGCTGACCTGGATGTGGATGAGTTGGTGGAGCTTTCAGGCATGGATGCAGATCGTGCAAATACATTGATTATGGCGGCACGCGCACCTTGGTTTGCTTAAGTTAGTAAGGGTTGTCTAAAGGACGGTAATGGGAAAATTGAACGTATCGCAATTTGCGACGGAACTGGGATTGCCGGTTGCTTTGCTGCTTGAGCAGTTGAAGGCGGCAGGGATTGCCAAGGAGCAGGAATCCGATCCTATGTCGGAAAAGGATAAAGCAAAACTTCTGGAACATTTGCGCCAGGCGCATGGTGCCGAAAAGCCTGCCAAAAAAATCACGCTGATTCGCCGCGAAACCTCTGAAATTAAAAAGGCCGACAGCACCGGTCGTGCCCGCACCATTCAGGTTGAGGTGCGTAAACGCCGGGTAGTGGCACCGACTGCCGCTGCTGAGCCCGTTGTACCGGTTGAAACCGCGGTTATGGCCAAAAAAGGCAAGACAGCCAAGATTGTGGATGAGCAGGAGCTGGCTACGCGCGAAGAGGAAGCGCGCTTGCATGCGGAATTGGCGGCGCGTCAGGCAGCCGAGGTGCAAGTCAAACAAGAGCGCAGCAAGCGCAAGGCCACCCCAAAAATCACCGAACCTGAACCGCAACCTGTTATAGCGGTTGCTGCAAAAGTTGAGGAAACTGTTCCCGCCGCAGCTCCGATCGTTAACCTGGCCGAAGGAACGCTGCACAAGCCGGCACCGAAGCCAGGCGACAAGATAGTCAAACCGAGCAAAAAACCAAAGCCCGAAGTCAAGGCAAGTCCCTGGGATGACAAGGGGCACAAAAAACGCACTCCGGTCAAGACCGGGGAAAAAACAGGGGTTTGGACTACCCCTGTTCGCGCACCGCGCCATGACAGGCACAGCAAGCATGTTGCCGAACCTGAGCATGCGTTCTCTTTGCCTACCGAGCCTATCGTGCATGAAGTGGCCGTTCCCGAAACCATCACCGTCGCTGAACTTGCGCAAAAGATGTCGATCAAGGCCGGTGAAATCATCAAGGTATTGATGAATATGGGTTCCATGGTGACCATCAACCAGGTGCTCGATCAGGAAACCGCGATGATCGTTGTGGAAGAGATGGGCCACGTCGCCAAAGCTGCCAAGTTGGACGACCCCGACGCCTATTTGATTGACACTGAAGCGCATCAGGATTCGGTGCTGGAGCCGCGCGCACCAGTCGTCACTGTGATGGGGCACGTGGATCACGGCAAGACTTCATTGCTTGATTATATACGCCGCACCCGTGTCGCATCAGGCGAGGCGGGCGGCATTACCCAGCATATCGGCGCATACCATGTCGATACACCGCGCGGAATGGTCACCTTCCTTGATACGCCTGGTCACGAGGCGTTCACCGCAATGCGCGCGCGCGGCGCCAAGGCCACCGATATCGTGATTCTGGTGGTGGCCGCCGATGACGGCGTGATGCCGCAAACCAAGGAAGCCATAGCGCATGCCAGAGCCGCCAAGGTGCCGCTGGTAGTGGCGGTGACCAAGATAGACAAGCCTGAGGCCAATGCCGAGCGTGTCAAGCAGGAATTGGTCGCGGAGGGAGTGACGCCGGAAGATTGGGGTGGCGACGCAATGTTTGTCGAGGTTTCATCCAAGACGGGGCAAGGCATAGACCATTTGCTGGAAGGCGTGTTATTGCAAGCCGAAGTATTGGAATTGAAAGCACCTCGTGCCACGCACGCAAAGGGACTGGTGATCGAAGCGCGCCTGGACAAAGGAAAAGGGCCGGTAGCTACGGTGCTGATACAGTCCGGCACGATGAAACGCGGCGATGCGGTACTGGTCGGTTCGGTATTCGGCCGGGTGCGCGCGATGCTGGATGAAAATGGCAAAACTGTCAACGAAGCCGGCCCGTCCATCCCGGTGGAAATACAGGGCTTGTCCGAAGTGCCCGCCGCCGGTGAAGAGCTGATGGTATTGGCTGACGAAAAGCGTGCTCGGGAAATCGCGCTGTTCCGGCAGGGAAAGTATCGCGGAGTAAAGCTTGCCAAACAGCAGGCCGCCAAACTGGAAAACATGTTCGAACAGATGGCCGAAGGGGAGGTGCGCACTTTGTCGCTGATCGTGAAATCCGACGTGCAGGGTTCCGCAGAGGCGATCGCGCAATCGTTGCAGAAACTCTCCACCAACGAGGTCAAGGTCAACCTGATCCACGGCGGAGTGGGTGCAATTTCCGAGTCGGATGTCAATCTGGCACTTGCCTCCAAGGCGATCATTATCGGCTTCAACACCCGTGCCGATGCGGCCGCGCGCAAGCTGGCAGAATCTTCCGGCGTGGACATCCGTTACTACAACATCATCTATGCGATGGTCGACGAGATCAAGGCCGCGCTGTCCGGCATGCTGGCTCCCGAGAAACGCGAAAGCATCATGGGCATGGTCGAAGTGCGCCAAGTGTTCACCGTTTCCAAGGTGGGTACGATCGCGGGTTGTTACGTGCTGGAAGGCATGGTCAAGCGCGGCGCGAAGGTGCGTGTGCTTCGTGACAACGTGGTGATACACGACGGAGAGCTGGATTCGCTGAAACGCTTCAAGGATGACGTAAAAGAAGTAAAAGCCAATTTCGAGTGCGGCCTCTCGGTAAAGAATTTCAACGATCTGGTGGTGGGTGACAAGCTGGAAGCTTACGAAATAGTCGAGATTGCGCGCGCGCTTTAAATGGCCAACTTCTCAAGAACTGATCGAATCGCCGACCAAATCCAGCGTGAAATTGCCGAATTGGTGCGCTTGCAGATCAATGATCCGGGTGTGCGATTGGTGACCATCACTGGAGTTGAAGTGGCTAGCGACTATTCGCATGCCAAGGTATTTTTCACACGACTGGATGGGAAACACCAGGAAGCGCAAAATGGCTTGGAGCGAGCCAGCGGCTTTATCCGTAGCCAGTTGGCAAAGAGCATCAAGCTGCGCATCATGCCGCAAATCCATTTCGTCTACGATGCATCCGTTGAACGTGGCAGCTACTTGTCCCAACTTATCGATCAAGCGGTCGCCAGTGACCATCATCACGACGAAAACAAGTAGTCTCCAGGGGTTGCAATGATGGCAAGACAAACTTTCCGTCCACTGGACGGTGTTCTGCTGTTTGATAAGCCCATCGAACTTAGCTCTAACGATGCATTGCAAATAGTCCGCCGCTTATTCAAAGCCCAAAAAGCCGGTCATACCGGCACGCTCGATCCACTGGCTACGGGCCTGTTGTCTGTATGCTTCGGCGAGGCCACTAAATTTTCCAATGCCCTGCTGGATGCCGATAAAACTTATCGAGCCTTGCTGCAGCTGGGGAAGACCACCACCACAGGGGATGCCGAAGGGGATGTCGTCTCTGAACACCCCGTCGATATCAACCGCTCCGATGTTGATATCACATTGGCAAGGTTTCGCGGGGAGATACAACAATTGCCGCCGATGCATAGCGCGCTCAAGCACCATGGCAAGCCGCTCTACGAATATATCCGCAATGGCGAAACCATAGCGCGCGAATTGCGTAGCGTGGTGATACATGAACTGACGCTGAACGGATTTAATGGCAATCAGGTGGACATCACCGTGCTTTGCAGCAAGGGCACTTATATAAGAACCCTGGCTGAGGATATCGGCGCGTCGCTGGGTTGCGGTGCCTATCTTGCGGGTTTGCGTCGTACCGCAATCGCACATTTCGATTTGGACAACGGGCATAACCTGCAACAACTTGAAACCATGACTGAAGCTGAGCGTGACGCCCTTGTTCTGCCAACGGAAAACCTGATGCCCGATATGCCCGTGCTGGAACTGGATACCGGGCAAATCAACAGGCTCGCACAGGGGCAGCGACTGGGTTTGGACACGGGACTGCCTGATGGCAAGATAAGATTACATGGCCCGCAAGGATTTGTCGGGGTTGGACTGTTGCAAGGTCGCCGTCTCTCGCCCGACAGGCTGCTGTCCGGTGTGGCCATACAAGCCGCGAAAAGCGGCCCGGCGGGAAATATTATTGGGGTTGAGCAAGACCCCCGATAAGGGGTAGAATAGCGCACTTTTTTAGGAGAGCAAAAACAATGGCAATTACCGCCGCGCAAAAAGCGCAAATTATGACCGACTTTCAACGCGCCAAGAGCGATACTGGATCCCCCGAGGTGCAGGTGGCTTTGATAACAGCACGTATCTCGTATTTGACCGAGCATTTCAAGGATAACGTCAAGGATCACCATTCACGGCGTGGCTTGTTGCGTCTGGTAAGCCGTCGCCGCAAGCTGCTGGATTATCTCAAACGTACTAATGATGCGAGCTATCGCACGCTGATTCAGCGTCTGGAAATTCGCAAGTAAGCATTTTGTATGCTGCGGGTCGCTCAAGCGGCCCGCGCTTTTTTTGTCTAGCCACAACGTGTGCCGCAATTGCGCGACATGCAATGCACAGAGAGGTCTATCTTGAGTCATTTTAAAAAAACATTTGCGTACGGCAATCACCAGCTCACTCTGGAGACGGGTGAAATTGCGCGTCAGGCCAGCGGCGCGGTAATGGTCAGTCTTGACGATACTGTGGTGTTGGTAACCGTAGTCGCCAGAAAAGATGCCAAGCCTGAGCAGGATTTCTTCCCGCTCACCGTGGATTACCAGGAAAGAACCTACGCTGCAGGCAAGATACCCGGCGGATTTTTCAAGCGTGAAGGCCGGCCAAGCGAAAAAGAGATTTTGACCTCGCGACTCATTGATCGTCCGTTGCGTCCGCTGTTCCCGGAAAGCTTTTACAACGAAATACAAATCATTGCGACGGTGATGTCTTCCGACGAAGAGATCGATTCCGACATACCTGCGATGATAGGCGCATCCGCAGCCCTGGCATTGTCAGGTGTCCCATTCGACGGCCCGATAGGCGCGGCGCGCGTGGGGTATGCAAATGGCCAATATCTGCTCAACCCCACTGCGACCCAACTCCTCACCTCGCAGATGGACTTGGTGGTCGCCGGAACTGATCGTGCAGTTCAGATGGTCGAATCGGAAGCGCAGCAGTTGTCCGAAGAAATCATGCTGGGCGCAGTAATGTTTGGGCATGAGCAGATGCAAGTGGTTATTCAGGCCATCAATGAAATGGCCGATGCGGCAGGCGCAGATGCCTGGGACTGGACTCCACCGGCAAAGAACGAAACATTGATTGCACAAATTTCCGCCCTGGCCGAAGCTGAGCTGGGCAAGGCTTATGCAATTCGTTCCAAGCAGGCGCGCACCGATGCGATAGCGGCAATACGGGATAAAGTAATGGCGGAAATATCGCCTGAAGTTCTTGCCGCGCAAAAAAATCACGTTAGCGACTTGTTTGGTGCTCTGGAAGCCAAGATTGTGCGCGGGCAAATACTCAGCGGGGAGCCGCGCATTGACGGTCGCGACACGCGCACTGTGCGTCCGATCACGATACGTAACGGCGTATTGCCGCGCGTTCACGGCTCTTCCCTGTTCACCCGTGGCGAAACACAGGCGATAGTAGTGGCAACCCTGGGCAGCATGCGGGATTCCCAGAAGATCGATGCACTGCAAGGAGAATATTCCGATCGCTTCATGCTGCACTATAATTTCCCGCCATATTCCACTGGCGAGACAGGCCGCGTGGGTACACCGAAGCGCCGGGAAATCGGCCATGGCCGTTTGGCCAAGCGCGCTCTGGTTGCGGTGTTGCCAAGCGAGGAAGAGTTTGGCTACGCGATGCGCGTGGTATCGGAAATCACCGAGTCCAATGGCTCCAGCTCGATGGCTTCGGTGTGCGGAGGTTGCTTGTCGTTGCTTGACGCAGGTGTGCCGCTCAAGGCTCATGTGGCGGGTATTGCCATGGGCCTGATCAAGGAAGGAAATCGCTTTGCGGTGCTGACCGATATTCTCGGTGATGAAGATCACCTGGGCGACATGGATTTCAAGGTTGCCGGAACCGAGGCTGGCGTTACCGCATTGCAAATGGACATCAAGATCAACGGTATCACGCGCGACATCATGCAGGCCGCTCTGAGCCAGGCTCGTGAAGGCCGTATGCACATTCTTGGCTTGATGAAGCAAGCCATGCCGAATGCGCGTACCGAAGTTTCCGAGTTTGCGCCGCGCATGATCAAGATGAAGATCAATCCGGAAAAAATACGGGACGTGATCGGCAAGGGTGGCGCGGTGATCCGTGCGCTAACCGAAGAAACCGGCACGACTATCGACATCGATGATGTGGGCAATATCACCATTTCCTGTGTCAGCGGCGAAGCAGGCGAACTGGCCAAAAAACGCATCGAAGACATCGTGGCCGACGTGGAAGTGGGCAAGATTTATGAAGGCCCCGTGGTCAAGTTGCTCGATTTCGGCGCTTTGATTAATGTGTTGCCTGGCAAAGACGGTCTGCTGCACATCTCCCAGATCGCTCATGAGCGCGTCGCGAGTGTGGCAGACCATTTAAAAGAGGGCCAGATCGTGCGTGTGAAGGTGCTGGAGGTGGACGACAAAGGCCGGATGAAATTGAGCATGAAGGCGTTGCTGGATGCGCCTGCAGCCACGACCACTGAGTAATTTTTTGTTGTAACAAAAAGCCCCGCCAAATTGGCGGGGCTTTTTTATTGTTGAACGGGAATTATTTGGCTACCTGTTTTTCACGTATTTCATCAAGAGTCTTGCAATCAATACACAGAGTGGCAGTAGGCCTTGCCTCCAGACGGTTTAAACCGATTTCGACACCGCAATTATCACAGTAGCCATATTCACCCGCATCAATCTTGG
>JAJZEQ010000249.1:0-2880 GCA_021851345.1 Pseudomonadota bacterium | reverse complement strand
ATTTTCTTGATTAATTTTCGTTCGCGGTCGCGGTTGCGCAGCTCCAGACCCATGTCAGATTCTTGAGTGGCGCGGTCATTCGGGTCGGCGAAAACAGTGGCTTCGTCCTGCATGGTGTGCACGGTGCGATCAATGTCCTTGCCCAATCCGTCCTTGATATCATTCATGATCTGGCGGAAATGGTCAAGTTGCTTTGAATTCATGTAAGCCTCACCCTTTTTGGGTTTGTAGGGGCTGACGGATTTTTGTGGCTGTACCGGCATTGCACTTCTCCAACGGGATAAAATAAAGTCCGCTTTAATACCAGAAAGCGGGTAAATGAGCAACTAAATTAACGGGCCCCGAGAAGCAGAAACATGCTCGGACGCTTGTTTAAAAGTGGTATGGGCAGTGATTTCCAATGCCCGATCGAGCGCGTCTGGATTTGTTCGCCGGGCAGGGTAATGTCTGTGGCGACGCATAACAGCGTTTGCTCCCTGCAGCTGTCCAGCAATGCACTGAACATCTTTTCATTGCGATACGGAGTTTCAATGAATAATTGTGTTTGTCTGAGTTTCGTCGAATCGGCTTCCAGTTTCAGAATCGCTTTGCGTCTTTCTGCCTCTGTTACAGGCAAATAACCGTGGAAGGTGAAACACTGCCCATTCAGGCCTGAAGCCATTAATGCCAGTAAAATTGACGACGGACCCGTCAGAGGAACCACGCGGATACCATTCCGGTGTGCCAGATTCACCAAATCCGCCCCCGGATCGGCGATACCCGGACAGCCGGCCTCGGAAATGATGCCTACATCGTGTCCGGCAAGAAGCGGCGCCAGCATTTCAGCCATATCTTTGGCACTGGTATGTTCATTGAGTATAGCGAAGTGCATGGATTGGATCGGCAGTTCGGGTTTGAGTGTGGAAAGAAACTGGCGGGCGGTTTTTGGTTGTTCCACGACAAAATGATTTAATTTTCGCGCCACGGCTATGACGTGCTGAGGCAACACCTGCTCCGGGGGGGTATCGCCCAGTGTGCAGGGGATCATGAAGAGCGTGCCTGGTTTTGTCATGATGTTCAGAACAAGCGCACGTTTTCTTGGCGCAGCATTTGAGCCAACAATATCAGTGGCAGGCCAATCAGCGCATTAGGATCGTCACCGCTCATTTTGCTTATCAGCGCGATGCCCAACCCCTCAGATTTAACGCTGCCGGCACAGTGATAGGGTTGTTCCTTGAGCAAATAACCCTCAATTTCCATGTCGTTGAGATCGTGCAGGGTTACATGGTTCTTTGCTACCCTGGTTTGCATTTTTCCCGACTTGCAGTTCAATAGCGTGATGGCCGTATAAAAGCATGTGGTCTTGCCGCGCATGGCGCGCAATTGTTTGACTGCGTTGTCATGGGTAAGCGGTTTGCCTAGCTGCCGGCCATCGAGCAGGGCGACTTGGTCTGAGCCAACAATAAGAGCGTTTGAATAACTGGCTGCAATCGCACGGGCCTTTTCTTGAGCCAAGCGTATTGAAGTGGAGCGCGCGGATTCATTTGCCAAGGCTGTTTCATCCACATTGGGTGCGGCGACCTCAAAAGGAAGTTGTAGCCGTTTGAGCAGCTCACTGCGGTAAATGGAGCTGGAGGCCAGGACAATCAACTGAGAGTTCAATAATATTCCTTAAGGATTTTTGACATGGGGCGGCGAAAAATATATCATGCGCGCCTTATGTATGCACGGCCTTTCATCGACAGCCTGGATTTTGCAACAAATGGCCGGGAGATAAGCGGCGAAGTGCAATTTTCCGAAATGCCGCGCTTGCTTGATATTCTGGAAAATCCGCAAGGAAGTTTCAAATACACAATTCAAGGCGGCACAGATAGCCAAGGTACAAATTTTCTGGCCATAAGCGTGGATGGGCAATGTAGTTTACGTTGCCAGCGTTGCCTGAACAAAATGGGTTATCCGCTTCGTCTTGACACACGATTGTTTCTTCGTGACCAGACTAGTCTGGATGCACTGGGCGATGATGATGAAGAGTTCGACAGTATCCTGGCGGATATGCAGCTGAGCGTGCTGGATCTGTTGGAAGAAGAGATTTTGTTAAGTTTGCCAATCGCGCCCAAACATGAGTTTAGCGCCTGTCAGGCGGCAGTTGACGAAAATGCTCATGGGCAAGAAAAAAAACCTTTTGCAGCCTTGGCAAAAATGAAGCGCAATTAATTTATATTTTAGGAGCAATTATCATGGCAGTTCAGCAAAATAAAAAGTCCCCATCAAAGCGCGGTATGCACCGTGCCCATGACTTCCTGACTAACCCGGCAACAGCGGTTGAACCCACCACTGGTGAGATACACTTGCGTCACCACATCAGCCCTACCGGTTTTTACCGCGGCAAGAAAGTAGTAAAAATCAAGGGCGAATAAATTTTCAAGTGACGCAGCCGATCATTAAGGTCGGCTGCGTTTTCTTTTCTGTAAATCATAGCCAAGGATTGCTTAGTGGATGTCACATTAGCCATAGATGCGATGGGCGGCGACCACGGCACTATGGTCACCATACCCGCTGCAGTTGAGTATCTGAAGCAGTACCCAAGCGATACCATCGTTCTGGTGGGTATCCCCGATGCCATTGAAATTGAATTACGCTCCCTCGGAGTGCAATCAGGGGCGCATTTACGCATTCATCCCGCCAGTGAAGTGGTTGGAATGGACGAACAACCGCAATCCGCATTAAGGGGGAAAAAAGATTCCTCGATGCGGGTCTGCATTAATCTCGTCAAAAGCGGCGAGGCTTTGGCTTGCGTCAGCGCAGGGAATACCGGCGCTTTGATGGCAACGGCACGCTATGTACTGAAAACCATCCCGGGTATCGATCGCCCGGCTATCGCAACATATCTGCCAACCCGAA
>JAJZEQ010000147.1 GCA_021851345.1 Pseudomonadota bacterium | reverse complement strand
CGACCGGATTATCCTGAGGAAAAAACAGCGTGCTGAAATAGGTGGCTAGCGACGCAAAGGTGAGAAAATCATACCATTCCAGAAAAGTGCCGAAACAGGCCGCGATGACGACCTTGCGCTGTATGGTCAAAGGATCGGTTGCAGGGAAATGATCGGCCATTTGAGCGGGAAACAAAATGTAAACAGCCAATTGATTTTTGAATTGCCTGCGCTTGCATTTCCGGCAACCAAACAAATTTAAACCCGGACTCAAAATTAAACCGGGGCTTCAGGCTAAGCAATCACACAATTCGCTGAATAAAACTGGTCGGGGCGAGAGGATTCGAACCTCCGACCACGTGCACCCCATGCACGTACGCTACCAGGCTGCGCTACGCCCCGAAGGCGCGGATTATAGCAGAGGGGACACCACTAATGACAAATCATTCTCGCGGAAACCGTGAAAATATCCTCGAGTTTTTTTCCAGGCGCATGACATCCGCCACCTTGATTCAGGGTGCGGTACAGAATACGCGACTGGGGAAAAACAATGAATGTTTGTGGAGTGATCCGGTGATACGAGTAATCTAATCCCAGCGATCATCCCTGACCTGGACCATGCCGTTTTCGATTCTGACCGGAAAAGTCGCAGTCGGCTCATAGGCTGGCGCAGACAACGCCTCCCCTGTTCTGATTGAAAATCGGGCGCCGTGGCGCGGACAGACGATCTCGTCATTCTCCACGCAACCGCCGGTCAGTTTCCCGCCGTCATGGGTGCATACATCCTCGATCGCGTAGAATGCCTGATCCAGCTTGAACACCGCAATACCGGCGCCGTCAACTTCGACATGCACCGGAACTCCGGCGCAAATCTCTTCCACCCTGGCCACGTTCACCCAACCGCTCATACCACTTCCACTTCGATGTCGGGTTCTATGGTTCTCGCCAGATTGCCGATCGCAGACAACGTCCCTGCCAATGAGCTCGGGCAGCTACCGCATGCGCCAAAATAACGGATGGACAGTACATTCCCTTCCAATCCGACGATTTGCAGATCCCCGCCATCCGATACCAGGGCGGGCCGAACCTGCGCATCGAGCAATTTTCGGATCGCAGCCAGCCTGGGCTCGTCGTCGTCAAAGTTTTCGACATCTTCCGATGCCGGCTTCTGTGCGGCCTCCGCCTCCCTGATCGGCATCGCGATTTCGCGCACCAGTGTCGGCCAGTCCGCCGCGCCGTCCTGGGTGACGGTGATCCATTTGTCCATGTAATAGACATTGACAACATGGGGTATGGCGAACAATTTGGCGGCAAGCGAGTCAGCTGCAGCCGATTCGGCACTGTTGAAAGACCGGGCTGTTCCCCAGGTCAGTCTGTCTTTCAGCACAAACTTGACCGCGTTCGGATTCGGGGTGTCTTCTATGTCGGCTATTTTAGGCATGGTCACTCACCGGGTCGGCTTCGCCTTCGGTTGAAATCGATGATTCTGTCCGGGTTGGGTTCAACGCGGGATTCAGTGCCGCATGCAGCGTATGCCAGGGCAGGATCGCGCATTTGACACGCGACGGCAGGTCCTTTACACCGACAAAGACTTTCAGCTTGCCCAGATGATTGTCCTGCCCATCCGGATCAAGCGTTCCGGTCGCCATGCCCCTGAATTCCTCGATCATGATCTCGGCATCCTGCACCAGCTTTCCCTTGACCGCACCAGTCATCATCGAGGCCGATGCCTTGCAGATTGCGCAACCTTCACCTTCAAAGGCGATGGTCTCGATTTTATTATCCGACACATTCATCGTCAGCCTGATGTGATCCCCGCACAACGGGTTATGCCCCTCCGCATGCCGGTTCGCTGCAAGTATCGAACCGAAATTTCTCGGCTTGCGATTGTGGTCGAGTATGACTTCCTGATAAAGTTGGCGCATGTCGCTCATGAAAACATCTCCTGCACTTTGCGGATGCCTGCGACCAATTTGTCGATCTCCTGTTTGGTATTGTAAAAAGCAAACGAGGCTCGCGCGGTGGCCGGAACATGGAAGCGCTGCATCACCGGCTGAGCGCAATGATGCCCGGTCCGTATAGCAATTCCGTCGTCATTGAGAATGGTGCCCACGTCATGCGGGTGCACATCCTTGATTTCGAATGAAATGACCGCGGCTTTTTTCGCGGCTGTGCCGATGATCCTGACACCGTTCAGCGCCGAAATTTTTCCCGTTGCATAATCCAGCAGCTGCTTTTCATAAGCCTCGATATTGGCCAGTCCGACACCGTTCAGGTAATCGATCGCAGCGCCCAGCGCAATCGCGGCCATGATGGGCGGCGTGCCCGCTTCGAATTTGGAGGGGATGACGTTGTAGGTGGTTTTTTCAAAGGTCACCGAAAGTATCATGTCTCCGCCGCCCTGGAAGGGCTGCATCTTCTCCAGCAACCTTGCCTTGCCGTACAACACGCCGATGCCGGTCGGCCCGCAAAGCTTGTGCCCTGAAAACGCGTAAAAGTCGCAATCCAGATCCTGTACATCGACGGGCTGATGGGGTGCGGCCTGGGCGCCATCAAGCAATACCGGCACACCGTGCCGGTGTGCGAACGCGATCATTTTCTTCACCGGGTTCACCGTGCCGAGAGCATTGGACACATGGGTCAGCGCGAGGAATTTTGTCTTTTCATTAAACAGCGCCTCAAATTCATCGATGAGCAATTCACCGGCATCGTTCATCGGGATCACCCGCAGTATCGCGCCTTTTTCCTGCGCAAGCATCTGCCAGGGAACGATGTTGGCATGATGCTCCAGGCCGGACAGGATGATCTCATCGCCTTTCCCGATGAAAGCCCGGCCGTAGCCGTGCATCACCAAATTGATGGCTTCCGTGGTGCCACGCGTGAAAATGATCTCGCGCGCCTCCTGCGCTTTCAAAAAATGTTGCACCTTGACGCGCGCCTCCTCGTATTCCCTGGTGGCCAATTCGCTCAAATAATGCACCGCGCGGTGGATATTGGAATGTTCCGCGGTTTGGTATTGCACGATGCGGTCGATGACGGCTTGCGGCATCTGGCTGCTGGCCGCATTATCCAGATAGACCAGCGGCTTGCCGGAAACTTGCAGGGCTAGTATCGGAAAATCGGCCCTGACTTTCCCGATATCAAAACGGTCAAAATTCAAATTTTCAGCCTTCATGTGCTTAACCCGCCCATACGTTCCAGTATCGTTTTGCTCAGTGACTCAACAAGTGCGGGCACCGGGATTTTGTCTATGATCTCCGCGGCAAAGGCATGAGTGAGCAGATTCCGCGCACGCTCTTCGGTAAGCCCCCGGCTCTTGAGAAAGAAAAGTGCGCCGGCGTCGATTTGGCCAATGGTCGCGCCGTGCTTGCAACTCACGTCATCATTGAAAATTTCAAGCTGCGGCTGGGTGTCGATGCGCGCCTTGTCGGAAAGCAACAGGTTACGGCTGCTTTGCACCGAATCCGTCCCCGCTGCTCCCGTGTGCACGATGATCTTGCCGCTGAAAATCGCATGCGCCGAACTGTCTGCGATGCATTTGTGCAACTGGATACTCTTGCCTCGTGGAGCAGCATGGTCGACCTGGGTGTGGGTATCGGCTATCTGGCGACCCGCGACCAGGGCCAGCCCGTTCAGATGCATCTCGGCGCCCTCCCCTTGCTGCACGATATGCAATGCATGGCGCGAAACGCGCGCACCGAAAGCAAGCGATGTCGCCGAGTAAACGCTGTTTTTACCAGCTTCAACCGTACAGTGGCCTATGTGGAATGCATTCTTGTCTTCCCGCTGCACCCGTATATGCTGCAACTGTGCATCGTTTTTCAGAACAACTTCAGTCACTGCATTGGTAAAATACGTTCCGCCTTCTAACCCGACCCCGCCTTCCAATCCAACATAGTCCTCTATCACCGTGGCGCGACTAAACGGTTCTGCCACCACCATATTGCGGGAATAGATGGCGGATGAAACCACGCGCTTGCTGGCGACATGCAACAGCTGGATCGGTGTCGCCACTTCACCCGACACATGAACCCAGGAACCGTCCTCAAAGAAATTCGTGTTCAGGGCGACGAATGCATCCTGCTTATATGGGGCATACCGGCCGAAACTGGACTCGACCTGCCGGTCGCCAAGACGCTCGGCAAGCGATGCCGCCACCATGC
>JAJZEQ010000245.1 GCA_021851345.1 Pseudomonadota bacterium | reverse complement strand
CATGACCCAGGCGGCCGCCACCATGACGGCGCCAAACATCACGACGGGGCGGGGACCAAATTTATCCATCGCCCATCCTTCGACCGGGACCAGCCAGGTTTCAGTCAATACAAAAACGGAAAAGGCGACCTGAATGGCTGCCTTGGTCCAGCCCATCTTGTCGTGCATGGGATCGACGAACACTGTCCAGCCATACTGCAGATTGGCGATCATCGCCATGCAGATAATGCCCAAAACAAGCTGGATCCAACGATTACTCGACTTCCGACTATAGATGTCAGTTGCGACTTGACTCTGTTGATTCATGAAAGCTCCCCTTTGGAATTTTTATAAAATATATATGCCGATACTGCGCGTGACTTCTCTGTTCACTTCCCATATCGCTATGTGCGCCTGACCTGAACTACGTCCCCAAAAGGGACTCCGACTTGCCACAATGAAACACAATCGAACTGCCAGATGCCGTCATGCAATTTCGCAAACCTCATTAACAGCGCCCCAATTGTGGGATAACTGATTTGCGTAATCCTTGACCTTGGTTAAGTTTTCAGATATATGCTTCGCGCCAAAAAAAACGCTGCCCCCGGAAAAATAGCCATGTTGTGGTGCTGGCTGAATGGGGAGAAAACCGGGGATGGGATATCCCTATTTCTTACCCGGATTTCTTACCCGGCCAAACAGCAGTATTTGGCCTGAATTTACATACCGTAAATTGTAAGAGCGGACAAACCGGCCCCGCATCAATCTGGTCTGGGCAGGCAAGGTGAAACTCGTGGCACCGGTGTTCTATTGATGCTTCCATAATTCACGACACCCTTGCCGTCATTGCGAACGAAGTGAAGCAATCCAGCAAGATCAAGATGCATTTTTTAAACCATCTGGATTGCCGCGTCGGCTTCGCCTCTGCCGCGCTTCGCTCGCAGCTGAAGCCTTGTTGCAATGACGAGGCATTCCGGATTCCCCGAATTCGCGGGATTGTCGTGCCGGTTTTTTAATTTCTACTGACTGCATTCCGAAAGATGTGTCACTGTCATCAAATATGAAAACCTCAATAGAGAGGCAAAAGGAAATGCAGGCGGGAGCCGATAACAACACCGCGCGCCCGATCGGGCGCGCGGCGCTGACAACAGGAGTGCGAGTCATTCAGCACTCCTGCATATCGACGAGCAGGGGGAATTAAACAGCCTTGGCTTCGAATTCCGCCAGGCGTTTGCGCAATACGCGCTCTTCATTGAAACGCGCGGTATCATCGCGAATTATCGCGATAATGGCTGTCACCGTTTTTTCTGCCGAAAACAGCATGGCCACGGTAAACGCAATCGACAAGGTGTGCCCGTCCTTATGCAGCGCCGGCACCCTCAGCACATCGTTGCCGTAACGGGTTAGCCCGGTCTGCATGGTCTTGTTATAACCATCCCAGTGCCGCTGGCGCTGCTTCTCCGGAATAATCAGGTCCAGCGATCGGCCCAGCGCCTCGTGTTCGGCAAAGCCAAACAAGCGCTCGGCCGCGGGGTTCCAGAACGTGATGGCGCCTTTTGCGTCACAGACGACGATGGCATCTCCCACTGCCTCCACGAGTTGCTTGAAATCAATTGCTGAGTGCATAGACTTACCCCTGATAAAGACCAGAGCGGCGTTTCGAAACCCGTACAGGAACCTCAACGCCGCTCTTGGAGTACTACATTATTAATACTTCCATAATTCACAACACCCTTGCCGTCATTGCGAACGAAGTGAAGCAATCCAGCAAGAACAAGTGCATTTTTTAATCCATCTGGATTGCCGCGTCGGCTTCGCCTCTGCCGCACTTCGCTCGCAGCTGAAGCCTTGTTGCAATGACGAGGCATTCCGGATTCCCTGAATTCGCGGGAATGACGTGCCAGTTCTTTAATTTCCCCTTACCGCATTCAGAAAGATGTGTCACTGTCATCAAATATGAAAACCCCAATAATTGCCAGCCGTCTTCAAACTGCCTTTGCGGCATGCATAGCGGCGATCTGGTCCTTGCTGTAACCAAGCTCGGCCAGGACTTCATCGGTGTGCTCGCCCAGTAACGGAGAAGCGGTGACCTCGGGCTTGAGGTCGGAGAACTTGATCGGGCTGCCCACGGTCCAGTAGCTGCCGCGTTCCTTGTGCGGCACTTCGACGATGGAACCGCTCTTGCGCAGGGACTTGTCATGGAGCAGCTCCTTCATCGAGAACACCGGCGCGCACGGAATATCGAACTTGCGCAGGATATTGACGGCCTCGTATTTGGTCTTGTCTTTCAGCCAGTCCTCGATCGTGCCGAAGATGTCCATGATGTGCGGCTGGCGAGCCTTGGGGGTGGTATAAGCCGGATCGGTCTTCCATTCGGGCTTGCCGATGGCGTCGCAAATTGGCTCCCAGGCATGTCCCTGCACCGTGAAATAGATATAGGCGTTGGGATCGGTTTGCCAGCCCTTGCACTTTAGGATCCATCCCGGCTGGCCGCCGCCGCCGGCATTGCCGCCGCGCGGCGTCACCTTGTCGGCGAAAGCTTCCATCTCATGCGGGTACTGGGGATACTCTTCCAGGTAGCCCAGGTTGTCCAGACGCAGCTGATCGCGCATCTTGACGCGGCACAGGTTGAGCACGGCGTCCTGCATCGCGACAGCCACCTTCTGGCCCTTGCCGGTCTGCTGGCGGCCGATGTAGGCCGTCAGGATGCCGATGGCCAGGTGCATGCCGGTATTGGTGTCGCCGAGGGCGGCGGCGGAAATCATCGGGCCGCCTTGCTCACCTTTCCACCAGCCGGTGGTGGAGGCAGCGCCGCCGGCGCACTGCGCCACATTTTCATAAACCTTCAGGTCTTCGTATTCGTGGCCGTCGGAAAAGCCCTTGACCGAAGCCAGGATCAACCGGGGATTGAGTTCCTGGATGCGCTCCCAGGAAAAACCCATGCGGTCCAGGGCGCCCGGGCCGAAGTTTTCAACCAGTACATCGCTCTCCTTGATCATCTTTTCCAGCACGGCCTTGCCCTCGGGTTTCTTGGTGTCCAGAGTCAGGGAACGCTTGTTGCTGTTCAACATCGTGAAGTACAGCGCGTCGACATCGGGGATGTCGCGCAACTGGCTGCGCGTCACGTCGCCGGAGCCAGGGCGCTCGACCTTGATCACGTCGGCGCCGAACCAAGCCAGCATCTGCGTGCAGGCCGGGCCAGCCTGTACGTGGGTGAAGTCGATGATCTTGAGGCCCTTGAGTGGTTTGTTTGACATTTTCAAATCTCCATGTGAATAACTATTGGTAACTTACTTCTTTTTTGCGGCAGTTTGCGGGTTAAGGCTGGTGATGCGGCCGCTCTCTGTGCCGGCGGTTTCATCAATGACAGCATTGATCAGGGTTGGCTTGCGGGACTTGATGGCTGCTTCCATGGCACGGCGCAACTCGGCCGGGGTGGTGGCAAGCACGCCGACGCCACCGAATGCCTCCATCAACATTTCGTAGCGTGCGCCCTTGACGAACACCAGGGGCGACGGATCCTTGCCGCCCGTGACATTGACTTCGTCGCCGCGGTAGACGCCATTGTTGTTCATCACGACGACACAGACCGGCAGATTGTAGCGGCAGATGGTCTCGACTTCCATGCCGGAAAAGCCGAAGGCGCTGTCGCCCTCGATGGCGATGACCGGCTGGCCGGACTCCACGGCAGCCGCCACGGCAAAGCCCATGCCTATGCCCATGATACCCCAGGTGCCGACGTCCAGGCGCTTGCGCGGCTTGTACATGTCGACGATGGAGCGCGTAAAGTCCAGCGCGTTGGCGCCTTCGTTGACCAGGATGGCGTCCGGGTTGGCCTTGATGATGTCGCGCACCACGTTGAGCGAACTATGGTAGTTCATCACAGGCGGGTTCTTCGCCAGCGTCTCGGCCATCTTCGCGACGTTCTTGTTCTTGCGCTCGGCAATGGCGTTCAACCATTCGGCCGGCGGCTTGGCCCAGTTAGAGCCGATACCGGTCAGCAGGGCCGAGACACAGGAGCCGATATCGCCGACCAGCGGGGCCTCGATGCGCACATTGCTGTCAGCCTCGGTCGGGGAGATGTCGATCTGGATGAACTTCTGGCCGCCCCAGGCCTTGTGGTCCTTGCCGCCCCAGGTCTTGCCCTTGCCTTGCGAAAGCAACCAGTTCAGGCG
>JAJZEQ010000309.1 GCA_021851345.1 Pseudomonadota bacterium | reverse complement strand
CTGCTTGGCGGCGAGTTTCATGCCGCGCACGCCGCGCGAGGCGCGTCCGGTCGCGCGCACGTCGTTCTCGTCGAAGCGCACCGCCTTGCCGCCGTTCGAGAACAGCATCACGTCATGCTTGCCGTCGGTGAGCGCAACCCCGATCAGGTGGTCGTCTTCGTCCAGATTGATCGCGATGATGCCGCGTTTCATCGGACGCGAGAAATCGTTCAACGGGGTTTTTTTCACCGTGCCGTCCGATGTCGCGAAGAACACGTACTTGTCCTCGACGAACTCGCTGACCGGCAATACTGCATTGATCTTCTCGCCCTCTTCCAGCGGCAACAGATTCACTATCGGCTTGCCGCGCGAGATGCGGCTGCCCTGCGGTACCTCATAGACCTTGAGCCAGTACACACGGCCGCGATTGGAGAAGCACAGGATGAAATTATGCGTATTGGCGATGAACAGGTTGTCGATGAAATCGTCTTCCTTGGTTGCAGTGGCCTGCTTGCCGCGGCCGCCGCGCTTCTGCGCCTTGTATTCGTCGAGGCGCTGCGATTTCATGTAGCCGCCATGCGACAGCGTGACCACCACGTCTTCGGGCGCGATCAGGTCCTCCATGCTCATGTCCTGGGTGTGCGTGATGATCTCGCTGCGGCGCTTGTCGCCGAACTGCGCTTTCACCGCCACCAGCTCATCATGAATGATCTGCGACACGCGTTCCGGCCTGGCGAGAATGTCGAGCAGGTCGGTGATCTTGTCCATCACTTCGCGGTATTCGCCGACGATCTTGTCCTGCTCCAGCCCGGTCAGGCGTTGCAGTCGCAGTTCCAATATCGCCTGCGCTTGGGCGTCGGACAAATGATAGCCGGCGGTCTTGCCCTTGCCGACCAGACCAAACTCGGGCAGCAGGCCCTCCGGGCGGGAGGCGTCGCTGACGCGGCTGAGCATGTCCTCCACAAGCGAGGAGCGCCAGCTGCGTTCCATCAGTCCGCGTTTGGCGTCAGCAGGCGTTGGCGCCGCCTTGATCAGCGCGATGATCTCGTCCACATTGGACAGCGCCACCGCCAGGCCTTCCAGGATATGGCCGCGTTCGCGCGCCTTGCGCAATTCGAAAATGGTGCGGCGCGTGACCACTTCGCGGCGGTGGCGCAGGAACGCATCAATGATCTGTTTGAGATTGAGCAGCTTGGGCTGGCCGTCGATGATCGCGACCATGTTGATGCCGAAGCTGTCCTGCAGCTGGGTGTCCTTGTACAGCTTGTTCAGGATCACGTCGGCGTTCTCGCCGCGCTTCAGCTCTATCACCGCGCGCATGCCGGACTTGTCCGACTCGTCGCGAATCTCGGAAATGCCTTCCAGCTTCTTCTCGCGCACCAGCTCGCCGATCTTGATCAGCAGGTTGGCCTTGTTCACCTGGTAGGGCAGCTCGTCGATGATAATGGCCTGGCGCTCGCCCTTGCCGATGTCCTCGAAATGCGTGCGTCCGCGCATGATCACGCGTCCGCGGCCGGTGCGATAGCCTTCTTTCACTCCGGCCAGGCCGTAGATGAAACCGGCGGTCGGAAAATCCGGCGCGGGCACATACTCGATCAGTTGCTCGATATCCAGATCCGGGTTCTTCAGCAGCGCCAGGCAGGCATCCACCACTTCATTCAAATTGTGCGGCGGAATATTGGTCGCCATGCCCACCGCGATGCCGGACGAACCATTCACCAGCAGATTGGGGAATCGTGACGGGAACACCAGTGGCTCGTGCTCGGAACCGTCGTAGTTCGGCCCGAAGTTGACTGTTTCCTTGTCCAGGTCGGCCAGCAACTCGTGGGCGATCTTCGCCATGCGGATCTCGGTATAGCGCATCGCCGCCGCGTTGTCGCCGTCCACCGAACCGAAGTTGCCCTGCCCGTCCACCAGCGGATAACGCAGCGAGAAATCCTGGGCCATGCGCACGATGGTGTCGTACACCGCGGTATCTCCGTGCGGATGGTATTTACCGATCACGTCGCCGACGATACGCGCCGACTTCTTGTAGGCCTTGTTCCAGTCGTTGGACAGCTCGTGCATCGCGAACAAAACGCGCCTATGCACCGGTTTCAAACCGTCGCGCACATCGGGTAGTGCGCGCCCGATGATGACGCTCATCGCATAGTCCAGATAGGACTTGCGCATCTCCTCTTCAAGGCTGACGGGGTGTGTTTCTTTGGCGAATTGCTGTTCCATGGATTGACTCTTACCTCGGGCTAATTGGAGCGTGACAAAGCGCGCATTTTAGCACAGCGATGCAACCCTAAACCACCCGCTTGCCAAGCCGGACTATTTGGCTAAAGCATTGAGTTTTGTTAGAGTCGGCACCTTGTCAATCAATAAAGCACTTCTGCAGGCCATGACCAACGCCGATCCCATCGAACTGGAAAAATTCTCGCAACTGGCCCACAAATGGTGGGATCCGAACAGCGAGTTCAAGCCGCTGCACGACATCAACCCGCTGCGCCTGGGCTACATCGACCGGCACGCAGGCCTGGCCGGCAAGACCGTGCTGGATGTTGGCTGCGGCGGCGGCATCCTGTCGGAAAGCATGGCGGGAATGGGCGCAAACGTCACCGGCATAGATCTTTCCGACAAGGCTCTGCAGGTCGCACAACTGCATCTGCTGGAAAGCGGCAGGCAGGTCGGCTACCGCAACATCGCCGTGGAAGACCTGGCGGCCGAACAGCCCGCCCGCTACGATGTCGTCACCTGCCTGGAAATGCTCGAGCATGTCCCCAACCCGCACAGCGTGATCGCATCTTGTGCGAAGCTGGTCAAACCGGGCGGCTGGATATTCTTCTCCACGCTAAACCGCAACCCGAAATCCTATCTGCTTGCCATCGTCGGCGCGGAATACCTCCTTAACATGCTGCCGCGCGGCACGCACGATTATGCCAAGTTCATCAAGCCTTCCGAACTGGCGCAGTCCTGCCGCAATGCCGGACTGAACCTGGTCGACCTGACCGGCATGAACTACAACCCGCTCAGCAAAGTGTATTCATTGGGAAAAGATACCGACGTTAACTATTTAATCAGCTGCCGTCGTGATTAAGGCGGTACTGTTCGACCTCGACGGCACTTTCGCCGATACCGCGCCCGACCTCGCCGCCGCGCTCAACCACACCCGCGCCACCCGACACCTGCCGCCTCTACCCCTCGAAGTGCTGCGCCCGCAAGCCTCGCACGGCTCGCGCGGCCTGCTCAAGACCGGTTTTGACATCGATCCGGGACATCCAGACTACGACATCCTGCGCGATATCTTTCTCGACTACTACGTAGGCAACATCTGCGAGCAAACGCAGTTGTTCGGCGACACGGCAGAACTGATCGCCGCACTGGAACAGCGCGGCATCAAGTGGGGCATCGTCACCAACAAGCCGCACCGCTTTACCCTGCCGCTGATGCAAGCGCTGGGCTATGCCGGGCGCGCTTCCTGCTTGGTCAGCGGCGACACCTGTGCCCATGCCAAGCCGCATGCCGAACCGATCCTCAAAGCCTGCGAAATCATCGGTGTTTCTCCCGCACAGTGCCTGTATATCGGCGACGACCTGCGCGACATGCAGGCCGCCAACGCCGCCGGGATGCGCGGCATCATCGCCAACTATGGCTATGTCAGTGCCGATGCATCCGTCGAAAACTGGAGCGCGCACGGCAGCGTGAACCAGCCAACGGAACTTCTCGCCTTTATCTCCCAGTAATCTGCTTCACCCGCAACGTGGGGACTTTTAGAACAGCGAGCAACATCCTGAGTACCTGCGGATAACCACAGATTGCACACAATGCTTGACAAATATGCTCAACTATGCATAGTATGCCATCACATTTTGTGGTGGCATAAACAAAATGCGATGGCAATAAAAATTGCCATTTATCGTTACAAGTCTTTTAGGAGGCTGCGATCATGTCCCTGAAACCAGAAACCCAATACGACAGAGATGAAATTGAATTCTTCAGCGAACTTGGTTGGTTAGCCACCTTGTCCGTTACAGTAGCTTCTTTTGCCCCGTACATTGTAGATATATTTGGCTGAACCAGCTTTCCGTTTTAGATTGGAAGTTGTTGCGAAGCCGGGCTACGGGCGCGGGGTGAGCGGGAAATTCGGGCAACGCTGACACAGGCGCGCTGGCTGTTCAAGCCTGCCTACCGGCTC
>JAJZEQ010000298.1 GCA_021851345.1 Pseudomonadota bacterium | reverse complement strand
CCTAATTCTTCGTCTACCTCGGCATTTCCATCCGTTTCGGTGAGATGCATCTGGCTTTGGTCGTGATCGGGATCGTGCTGGTCATATATGCGATGCGCCTGGGACTGACGCGTCTTATTGTGCGTGACGCCAGCTATAGCCTGCGCGATGCCGCCATCACCTCGATGATGGCGCCCAAGGGTCTGGTGTCTGCGGTGCTGGCCACATTGCCGCTGGAATATGGCATTGCAGGGGGCGCAATAATTCGCGATGCGGCCTACATGGTGGTGCTGGTCAGCATTACGCTGACGGCATTGATGGTCATTGCCTACCCTTTTCCCGTTACACAAAAAATCTACGCCCGGGTACTTGGCAGACCGCTGCCGGTAGAAAAGGAACATTAGCGCCGGTTTCTCTGAACATGGGCGGCGAAAACCTGTTGCACCGTTTTTGTGTTTTCGATGCTCCTATAGTAATCATTCAAGCGCACCGGGGTTGGACATGGCAGTTGAAACCGAACTCAAGTTGCGCGTCAGCCCCGAGCAGTTTGCCGGGCTGAGGCGGCATGCACTGCTCAAGGCGCATTCACTAACACGCCCCATCACACGCCGCCTGTACAACATCTATTACGATACACCCAAACTCGATCTGTATCAGTCCGGAGTGGCACTGCGCCTGCGGCGTGTCGGGCAGCAATGGCTGCAAACATTGAAAGGTGGAGGTTCGGTCAAGGCCGGCCTGCATCAGCGCAACGAATGGGAAGTGCAGGTGCGCGGCGCCGCGCTGGACTTTTCGGGACTGGCTGCGGAATGGGATGTACATCTGCCGGCATCGTGGCGCAAAAGACTGCGGCCGGTTTTCGTCACGGATTTTTCCCGCACCAGCCGGATGCTTTTTTGGCAGGGCGCGCAGATCGAATTGTGCATGGACTTGGGCATGATCAGCACCGAACAGCGCAGTACGCAGCTCTGCGAGCTTGAGCTCGAATTGAAATCCGGGGGGCCACAACAGTTGTTCGCTCTGGCACAGGCGCTGCTGGATATCGTGCCGTTCGAGCTGGAGGCGGTCAGCAAGGCGGAACAAGGTTATCGTTTGTTGTCGGGGTACTTGGCTCACCCGGTCAAGAGTGTTGCGCCCGTCCTGGCGGAAACGGATACCCTGGCAGAGGTATTGAAAGCACAGATATGGTCCTGCCTGCAGCATTTCCAGAGCAACATGTCCGGCGCGGCGCGGCGCGGTGCTATGGATGGCGATGATGCCGAATATCTGCACCAGATGCGTGTTGCCCTGCGCCGCTTGCGGATGGTGCTGCGCATGGCTGAAAAAAATCGACCCGACGAAAACGTGACCGCATTGAACCGTGATATTTCAGCGTTGTTCGCCACTTTGGGGCGGATACGCGAATGGGATGTGTTCATCGTCCAAACGATGCAGCCGCTGTGCACGCAGAGCAAAAATCATCCCGGTTTGCAGGCTTTGCTGGCGGCTGCCATGCGGCAGCGTTCTGCCTGCTATGCAGCGCTGCGCGACACGGTTCAGGCGCGCGAACTGCAGCGCTTGCTGTTGCGATTTGCCGTCTGGATGCATGGCGATTACTGGCAGCATGCTGAATGTCATCAGGCAGCGGAGAATCAGCGAGTACAGAATTACGCGAACCGTCGTTTGCGCAAACTGGCTAAACAATTTTCCCGCTCCGCACGGCATCCGGATAGTGCCGGTTTCCTGCAATTGCACGCCCTGCGTATTCTCGCCAAAAAGCTCAGATATAGCGCGGAGATATTTTTGTCTTTATACGGCAGTCGCAAAACCAAACCCTTTCTGGCTGCGTTAGGCGGAGTGCAGGACGTGCTCGGGCATGTCAACGATGATGCGGCTGCGCAACGTTTGCTGGACAAACTGGCGGGGGACGAATTTCTCGCTGCGCATCAGGAAGCGATCGTTTTGTCCAGGGGCTGGATCACGCAGGACCTGTCCGGCCAGCTTGCGGCCTTGCGCAAATCCACGCGGCATTTTAACAAGCAGGCGGTATTCTGGAAAAAATAATTTGTATGTGGTCATTGCCAGCAAAGGCGAGGCAGTTTATCGTGTGCAAATGAATTAGCGGCTATTGCGGGACGGTTACATCCGAATTGTATTTTTTGCCTGGAAAAGGATCAACATGAGCATCATGTCTGGACAGAAAACGTGGCTACTCCTTGGTGTCCTGGCCATAACTGGCGGTGCTGCATTTGTGTATTTCGATCCCCTGGGGCTTGACCCGCTGGGATTGAAGTCGGGTGGTTCTGCCGCGAAACCTGCGGCTGCGCCCAATGAACACACAACGCCAGCTGCAGCCAGGGCAGCAGTTGCGCCGTCCAAGGCATCCATATCAGCAGCATCGGCTGTCTTGCCCGCCACGGGGGCTGCGGCAACTCCTGCTGCGCCATCTTCAGCTGTTGCTGCAATTTCTCCTGCGCCCGCTGAAGTCCCGCCTGCTGTTGCACCGGTTCATTCCTTGCAGCACCCTTCAGAATTCTCTAAAACAGCCTCGCCAGCCGACAAGACATCTGAACCGGGCAAAACTGCCGGCAGACCGATGAAACCCACGGAACCAATGAAGCCCATGGATTCAGACTTGCGTTACTGCCTGAAGTTGGACACCGACGCCGCGATTGCAAAATGCGCAGGTGAGTAGGGGTGACTACTCCGCCGCTTGAGGCACGGCACCAGCCGTCTGGATTGAACTCGGTTTTCAACGGAAACCCGTCAGTCCATGGAAGCCGGTTGGCGTTTTCTGAATATGTGGCGCGCAACCGCGACATGCTGCGCAGGGCACACGCCGGTGCCGCTAATCTGGATAAGATAGTCGACGGCAACGCGCCGTTCGAGCTAAAGCCGCCACCCGGTTTTTCGCCCGGGCAACAAAAACCCTACCGTCGCGGTGTGCTGCTCACTCATGGTCTGAGCGATTCTCCCTATACGATGCGCCACCTGGCCGAGTTCTTCCGGCAGAACGGCTTTCGTGTGATGGCCATATTGCTTCCGGGCCATGGCACGCAGCCCGGCGATCTGCTTGAAGTGACCTGGCGGGAATGGGCCAAGACCGTGGCCTATGGGGCTTATATGCTTGCCGAAGAGGCAGATGAAATCTATCTTGCCGGATACTCCACCGGCGCAGCCCTGAGCATTTACCATGGCATGCGCGACAGCCGGGTGCGCGGCCTGTTCCTGTTTTCCCCCGCACTCGAGATAACGAGATGGGCGGCCTTGGCGAAGCTGCACAAGCTGTATAGCTGGTTGATACCCTCCGCCAGGTGGGTGGACATCAAGCCCGATCTGGACATATACAAGTATGAGTCATTCACGATGAATGCCGCTGCGCAAACATATGCGTTGACCAGGGTGATCAGCAGGCAGCTTCGGAAGCAGGGGCTGGACATCCCCGTGTTTGTCGCCGCCAGCGCGGATGACATTACCGTCAAGACGCCAGTGATCCTTGAATTTGTCGCGCGCGCGCGTCACCAGCTTGGCAGGCTAGTGCTTTACACCTCTGAACCCGGAAATTTTTCGTCCGCCATCCCGGCAGAAAAGGTGGAGCTGGTGAGCAGCGTGGTTTCGGGACAGAAGATACTGAGTTCGGCACACACAGCCATCGTTGTGCCGCCCGAGGACGGGCATTATGGCGTTGCTGGAGATTATTCGAATTGCGTGCATTATTATCCGCACGATATGGAAAAATATGCTGCCTGTCTCAAACATCCCGGGGAGGATAGTCAAGGCGAGATAACCGGGAAAAACCTTCAGGCCGGGATTTTGCGCCGCCTGATGTATAACCCGAATTTTGCGGCGCTTAAAATTTCCATGAAGCGATTTATCGGGGATCTGCCATGAATACAAACCGTAATTTCAGCTTTGGTGATTTGGACACCTCCCGCGCTTGCGACAGGCATCGAGAAAATTCTTCTGGCCCATGATACCTTCCGGTTGCGCTGCGGTGGAAAGATACGCTGCAAAGTTCATCGCCAGCAACTGCGCATGGTTGAGGTCATGGATATGCCAGAGAGAAAACCCGCCAATTTATTGAGGTTTTCATATTTGATGACAGTGACACATCTTTCGGAATGCGGTAAGGGGAAATTAAAAAACTGGCACGTCATTCCCGCGAATGCGGGGAATCCGGAATGCCTCGTCATTGTGCAACAAGGCTTCAGCT
>JAJZEQ010000114.1 GCA_021851345.1 Pseudomonadota bacterium | reverse complement strand
CATTCGCGGGCCGCCGGTTGATCGGGTGCCGGTTCATAACGGCTTACCCGGTTTCTGCCGCTCCGTTTGGACGCGTACAGCGCTGCGTCGGCAGCCGCGACCAGAGCCTCAACACCATCCGCGTGTACTGGAAAAGACGCAATCCCGATACTGGCGGTAATGCGCAGCGGCGCGTCGTCGTTGACATCGAACGGCTGCGCCTCCACCCCAGCACGCATGCGCTCGGCAACATGGGCAGCGCCCTCAAGCCCGGTCTCCGGCAGGATGATGGCGATTTCCTCACCGCCATAACGGCACACACGGTCGATGGGACGCACCTGATGATTCAGAAGTTCGCTCAGTCCCCTGAGGACGGCATCCCCAGCCTGATGTCCGTGCGTATCATTGACGCGCTTGAAGTGGTCGATGTCGAGCAGCAGCAGCGAGACCGGCCGCTCGAAGCGCTGTACGCGCGCGAGTTCGTCGGCGAGCAGCACATAGAACGTGTGATGGTTATAAAGTCCGGTAAGGCCGTCGCGGATCGCAAGCTCATAGAGCGCTTTCTGGTTTTCTTCCAGTTTTTTCGCCATGGCATTGAACACCGTGGCAAGTTCGCCCAGTTCGTCGCGGTGCGTCACTACCACACGATGGGAGAGTTCGCCCGCAGCCAGGCGCCCCGCGCCCTGTCGCAAGGCGTCCACGCCCGAAAGGACGGAGCGAGCCAATGCGGCGCTGACGAACAGGGATATTGTCAGCGCTGCCGTGAAAGCGCCGAATGTGACCCAGATACTGCGTGTCCTGGTGATATGAGACTTCGCGCGATCAGCGTCGATGGTACTGCGGGAAATGTCGTGTGCCTGCTCCAGCAAATCCACGGACAGATCGATAAGGGTATTGAAACGTTTCTTTTCACGGGCGGCTTCCGGGTCGCCGATGGGATGGCGCAGACGCAGCAGTGCCTCACCGAGTTGCCTAGCCTCCTGCCATTGGTTGCGCGCAGATATGATCAGCTCGCGCTCCCGCGCCAAGGCAAATCGTTCCGGCGCGGCTTCCTTGAAGGCAAGGTCTACCTGATGGCTCAGTTGAATGAACAGTTTCAACTCGTCCGAGTCGCTATTGATGTGATAGTCATCGACCGGCGTGGTGGCTGCGAGTAAGTCCACTTGAAGATGCACCACAGGTTCCATCTCGTCGGTGACCTCTCTTACGATATCCTCAAGTGGATCGACCAGTTGCGGCAAAAGGTAAAACAGGCCCATGGCTGCCGCCAGCAGAAACGGCAGCAATACCACGCCCAGGCCCAAGGTAAAGCGCGTGCGCAGAGAGATTTGCAGTGAACGGAAACGGGCCATAGCAATCACTTTCATAAAGTTCGCGTACTCACGAGCCTAGGTTCGTCACGCTTTTTTCAACAAAAATACTTCAACTGTTGTCGCATTGAATCGAATGCCGGTGCTGATGCCTGCCGCTCAAATGAGTCTGCCGATCACTTCCAGCAGGTTGCTCTGGTCAAAGCTGCTTTTCACGATATAGGCGTTGGCGCCAACGTCGATGCCGCGCTCGCGGTGTTCGGGTGATCCGAGCGCCGTCACCAGCACCACCGGCAACCCGGCAAGCTGTTTGTCCGAGCGCACCTTGGCCGTGAGATCAAAGCCGTCCATACGAGGCATTTCCACGTCCGACACGATCAGATCAAACGTCCCGGTCTTGAGTGTAGTGTAAGCATCCACCCCGTCCACCGCCGTAGTGACACGGTAGCCCGCCGATTCCAGGATGTTCTTGAGCAGTGCTCTCGAGGTGATCGAATCTTCCACCACCATGATAGATCGTCTTGCTGCCCCTCCGAACTTCTCGGCGGCAACGGGCGCGGGCGGTGCCGCCGCCCGCTGCACAGCAGATTTCAGCAGATCGGGTACATTGAGCACCGCGACCACTTGACCGGTTCCCAGCACGCTCGCCCCGGCGATGTTGCGCACGCGTGCAAGCTGTCGGCCCAGTGTCTTGACCAATACTTCCTGTTCACCAAGAATTTCGTCCACCCGGAATGCAACATGCTTGTGACCCATACCGAGAACGACCACTGCAACCTGCTCCGGCGTCTTGCCCGTTGCACTGTAAACAGGCTGATTCAGGCGCGGCAGTTCAAGCACATCGCCGAGGCTGACCAGCGCAACGACCTGGCCATCGAGCGAAATCGTTGCGCGGTTTTCCACCGTCCGGATGTCCTGTTGAGCCACCCGCACCACTCGCTCGACGCTAAGTGCGGGAATGACAAAACAATGTTCGCCGGCGCGAACCAGCACACCTCGAAAGGTGGCCAGCATCAGCGGCAGTGTTATGCGGAAGGATGTACCAACATCCTGACGCGACTCAAGTGTGACGACTCCGCCCAGCCGCTCGATTTTTTCCCTCACGATGGCAAGCCCAAGCCCGCGTCCCGAAATGTCCGTGATGATCTGGCTGGTGGTAATGCCCGACTGAAAAATGAGTGCTTGTGCTTCCGGCTCGTCCAGCTTTTCCGCCTCCTCGGTAGAAATGAGCTTGAGCTTGAGCGCCGCCGTTTTAACCTTGGCAGGGTCGATGCCCGTTCCGTCATCGGCAACCATGATCTCGATTTTCCCGCTGTCTTTTTGCGCAATGGCGACGGTTATATTTCCGCAAGCCGGTTTGCCCTTGTCCTGTCGCATGGCCGGCTGCTCGATACCGTGATCGATGCAATTCCGCAGCAGGTGCATCAGGGGATCCTTCATCTCTTCCAGAGTACGCCGGTCGATTTCGATTTCGCCGCCCTGTATCACCAGCTCCACCTGCTTGCCCTGATCGCGGGCGAGTTCGCGGGCGAAACGTGGAAAAATTTCGAACAGCGACGAAAACGGTAACAGGTGCATTTCCTTCACGTCATGCAACAGGTTGTCGCTCATGCCTGCCAAAGCGCGCCGGTCACGCGAAGCGAACTTGCTCAAGCGCAGCAGCCGTTCCTCAATCGTTTTCATGAACAGCTGTTCGCCTTCCAAATGCTCCAGCAGTTTTGGCAGTTCCTGTATTGGAAATTTTGCTAGTCCTCCGGCGGCACCGTTACTCTTGGCTCTTCCTTCGACATACCGCTCGATCAGACGCAGCGCGGGCCGCATTCGTGCCCTCTGTTTTTTCCATGTTGAAAATGAATCAGCCACCTCACGCAGCTCCTTGGCGCGCTGCGCAGAGGCCAACCGTGGTGCCAGCAGCTCCTCGACCTGTCGCATCACTGCATCAAGTTTCTGCGTGGAAACCCTGACCGTTTCGGATGCGAGGCTGAAAACCGGGAACGGCGCATGCGTGGCAACCGCTGTAAAATCTTCTGGCGGCACGTTCTGAAGAGGTGCAATGGGTATCTGCTGCACCGATGACATCGGTAAATCTACAGTAGATTGGAGAAAATTCCCATGCAAGGCATCGTCCAGCCGCCTGACCAGCGGCGCAAATATTCCCTGACGGGACTCTAGCGTGCCCGCATCCGCGACTAGCAACCCTCCGAGGGCATCGACGGTCTGATGGAGAAGATCGAACAATGGCTGGGAAAGGGCGAGCTTCTTGCTCTTCAATGCCGCAAACACGCTTTCCAGCGGCTGACAGATCGATTCGATCTCTTTGAGGCTTACCGCCCGCGCGGCACCCTTCAGGCTGTGCACCTCGCGAAACACAATCTCGATGATTTCCGCACACCGGTCTGCCGCCGGGTTCTTCTCCAGCTCGATCAAGCCCGCCGACATCGCCTTGAGATGTTCGTCCGCCTCTATCCGGAAGGTCGAGCGCAGTTTTTTCAGGAAGTCATCGTTCTGTTTGGCCATGGTCTGATTTAAATTTTCAAGCAGTACCAAAAAACAACAGGCAGCGCAGGTAAAGAGCTGCCAGGCGCATCTTTATCCACCCTGCGATTAGCCTGCCGGATGCGATGAGCGCAGTCATCTGGTCTTGCCTCCGATCATGTCACTCAGCTTCCTCCCCAGTTCATGCAGGCTCTGTGCGGCGACCTCGGCCTGCTTGGTGCCGGCGACGTTCTGCACGCTGGCCTGCTTGATGTTCTCCATCGCCAGTGCCACCTGATCCATGCCCACCATCTGTTGCTGGCTCGAAGCCGCAATCTGGGTCGCCGCCTGCGCCGCTTCCACAATGCTGTCCGCCAGTAGGCGGATAGCTTCGCCGGTCTCGGTCGTTTGTTTCACCCCGGCTTGCACTGCCTTGTTGCCCTGCTCGGTGGCCAGCACCGCAGCACTGGTCGCCCGCTGAATGTCGCCAAGTATCGTGCGCACTTGGGCGGTCGCCTGCTTGGATTGTTCCGCCAGGCTCTTGACCTCTTGCGCCACGACCGCGAAACCCTTGCCCTGTTCGCCCGCCTTGTTCGCTTCGATCGCGGCATTCACCGCAAGCAGATTCGATTGTTCGGCCAGATCGTTGACCGTGGCGATGATTTCGCCGATTGCCTGGCTCTGTTCGGACAAGCGCACGATGCTCTCGGCGATGGATTCCATTTGTTCCTGGATGCGCTGCATGCCCTGCATCGCCTCTTCCACCGATTTTCGCCCATTCTGGGAAACCTGCGAGGCTTTCTGCGCGCTGTCAGAAACATTGCGTGCCTTCTGACTTGATACCTGCGCCGTCTGCTTCACCTCTTCCACTGTCGCCGTGGTCTCGCTCACCGAAGCCGCCGTCTCGGCCGCGCCGGATGCCACCTGCGACGTAGTCGCGAGTATCTCGGCAGAGGAGGTAGATAATTGGGCAACGCTTTCGCGGAGTTGGCGAGTGAGGGTGCGGGTGATCCATGAACCGACCAGAATCAATAAAGCAAAAGCGAGTGGAATACCGTAAACAATGACAGAAATCGTAGTGCTGGAACTCGCCTTCATCTCGTTGCTACGCTGCTCCAATAACATCCTTTCCTCATTACCCATCTCGGCGATCACCTTCCGGGCATCGTCCATTGCCTTCTTTCCCTTATCCGTCCGCACCACCTTTAGTGCAGCATCAAATCCTTTAACTTTTCGCAAATCAATCGTTTCCTTAAGCTCGGCGAGTTTGGCTGCAACCAAGGACTCAAGAACATTCAGCCGCTGCTGCTGGCTTGGGTTATCCGCCGTCAATTCCCGGAGACTCTGGATGGCTTGATTCACAGATGAAACCCCAGCTTGGTATGGTTCGAGATACCGCTCCTCTCCGACTATAATGTAGCCGCGTTGACCAGTTTCGGCTGCCTCCAGGGTGGAAAGCACTCTTTCAAGATTTTCGAGTACCTGGTAACTATGTGCTCTCATCTGTGCGGCGTCGATGAGTCCGGTGGTAGTCCGGTACGAGACCACGCCGAGAATAACCAGAATAATTAACGCCAGAGCATAGCCGGCGCCAATCTTTGTTCCAACAGACCATTTCATTTTGCTACCCTCTCTTCCCTAAAAAACATGCATACAACCCCAGTAGGAACGCACAATCGCCAATCAGTTTTTCGCCAATCATCAAGCGTGATCTTTATAGTATCCTTGTAAACCCAATACCGGAGTATTTCCTATTCCCCCACTTGTTCCTGCACAATGAGCTTCTCATCGGCCAGGAGTTTCCCGGCATCTAGGACAACCACGCGCTCCGCAGTCACACCCTGCAGGTAGTCCGCACGGATGCCGGTCAACGTAGGCAGGGAGGGCTGAATTTCGGCGCGCCGGATGCGGCGCACGCCGCTGATGGCATCAGCCACAATGCCAAATACCATGTCTTCGGACTTGAGCACGATCACCTTGTTGAGATCGGTCAGCCCTTTGTCCGGCAGATCGAAAAATTTCTTGATGTCGATAACGGAGAGAATCTCGCCGCGCACATTGACAATGCCGAGTACAAAGGACGGTGTACAGGGTAACGGCGTGATATCTTCCAGCGGATAGACCTCGCTAACGTACTCTGAAGCAACGGCATACTGCTCATGCGCGAGGGTAAACTCCACTACCTCGATACCTGCATCGGCGGCTTCTGTCGGCACGGCTTCCCGGGCGAGTGTCTGCGCCCTTTCCTTCAGTATCCGATTGGTCTCTTCGACGGTTGGCGCCCAGATATGCTCGATTGCAATGCGCGCCGCTTCCAGACGCTGTTTGACCTCGCTCCAATCGATTGCCTTGTTGTTTTTTTGTGGTGTGTTCATGGCTGCATCCTCTCAGGTGTTTGCCGCCGCAAGCTGCGGCAAACTTGCCAGCAGAGACGTGACTATCTCAGCCAGCCGTCCGGCAGTCAGCCCATCCGCTTCCGGCAGGATCTCGTCCTGCGGGTGCTTGCGCAATAACAGCAGCACATTCCCAAAATAGCGTTGCGCTTCGCGGTAGCGTCCTTGGGACTGATGCAGATTCCCCAGGCTAAAGTGAGCGAGCACGAAATCGGGATCGAGATAGAGTGCGCGCATCAATGACTGCATGGCGATATCGTGTCGTCCCTGCTCCTGCAAAATAGTGGCACTGAGATAATGGTGTGCAGAATTCATTTTGTCTGCCACGATTGCCCTTTCGCACCACTCTAGTGCCTCGCTGAGCCGGCCCTGATTAGCGCAGCTATACGCCATGCGGGATGGTATCTCGCGCTCATCCGGTTGCGGGGCTGGTGACTTGTCGGCCTGTGCCACCTGAATTGCAACGGCCGCAACCACAGGCTCTGTCTGCTCAACTGGCAGCGACGAAGATGCGACTTTTATTTCCCGGAACGACTGCGGAACCTGATGTTCGCTAACACAGTACTTTAGATTCTGCATATGAGATTCTGCATTTGCCATCTTCCGGTACAGTACTGCCCCCGGAAACTCGACCGGTGTATATGAGGAAAGCAAGGTGTTCGATCCCTCCGCTGGACTGACGATCAACCACCCGCCATCGACCAGCGCACGGTGAAAATTGCCGGTGACCTGCATTGTCCGCTGCGCGGTGAAATACATCAGGACATTGCGGCAGAAAATCACGTCCATCGCGCTGGTGTTGTTCAATAGCGATGGATAAACATCATCGGCAAAATTGAGATAGGAAAATGTCACCATCTTCCTGATACGCGGAAGTATTTCGAAGCGTCCGTCTTTCTTTCTGGTGAAATATTGTTCGCGGAGCCAGACGGGCGCATCGCGAAATGACCATGCGCCATACATCCCCTGCGCTGCCTTGCGCAGGAATTTCGGGTTAAAGTCCGTCGCCAGAATGGTGACGTTCCAGTCCTTGAGATCAGGAATGAGTCTATCGAGCAGTATCGCGATGGTATAGGCTTCTTCGCCCGTGCTGCAACCCGCACTCCAGATACGCAAACGCCGTTCATTCTGGCGGCGTCGTTGCAACAGCTCCGGGAGAATCTGCTCCCCAAAAACCCCTAAACCTGGCTTCTCCCGGAAAAAATAGGTTTCCCCCACACTCAGATGACTGGCAAGAGTCTCGTTCATGTGACGCGTCAGTGGAGCTGACAACAGCCAGCGTGCGCATGATTCACGGTCCGAAAAATTAAAATCCGGGGCCGCCGCCGCTATACCCCGCTCGAGATCGCCCCAGCGTTCTCGCGGGAAGTACAGACCCGTCTGGGTGGCCACAAACTCGCTCAGCCGTAACAACAATGATGAGGGAAGTGTGGGGTGCATGTATTACCTCAGAAGGTTTCCTGCACCCGATTTTCCGGTGAGCGGCTTCCCAGTGCATGATCCAGATAACTTTCTTCTTCCAGCGAAAGAAATTTGTCCAGGTCATGGATGAAAATCAAGCCGTCGGCTAGTTTTACCACCCCTTCCACATACTCAACCCTAGGGAGGATATTTTCTGTTGGGATCATATCCTGCGCGGAGCAAGCGATGACATCCAGCACGGCATCAGCCACCAGAGCCACAGGCCGTCGCGACGTGTGCGCGACAACCAGTTGGTCGGACAGGGCAACCTCCCGTTCCGGCAAACAAAAACGCTGGCGCATATTGATAACCGGGATAACTCGCCCCTGGAAATTGACCACGCCAAGAACAATGTCCGGTGCCTTGGGCAAAGGAGTGACAGCGACCATGCGCACCACCCTGTCCACCACAGGCAACGGCAGGGCGTAGCGCTGACGATCCAGAACAAAAACGATAAGGTGATGTGGATTCTTCATCGCGGACATCGGAGCGATGTCCCGCGACGACCGAAAGTGAAAGGGGATTCGCTATTCCTCGTGCTACTCGTCGCATCACCTATCAGAAAAATATGAACCTCGTTGCCCTCTTGTTTGTAAAGGGTCGCGGCCAAACGCAGGGCGTTGTAGGTGCATTCGCTACCATACGGAGCATCGTCGAGAATGAGCAAGGTTTTCACAGTGATTTCACTTCCTCCACGCATAGAAAGAACAGTCTAATATTTACCGGATTAATAATCAACTAAAGTAGTCAACAATAGGCAAGGGCCGTTCTGATTTAGATTTTAAGCTCATTGCGATGGTGTCTATATCAGCAGAAATGCGATCAACTCCACTACCGATCTGACCGTTGCTCGAATGTATATAATGAGAATTGGATATAACCGCGTTCTCTCGATCCTGCTATAGACCACAAACGCTTCGCCTGTGCTGGACACTGTCCGGTGTGTCGTTATTTATCACCCGAAATTCCGGTATTATGTAGCAGCCGCACAAAGCGTGTAACCCAATAGCCGCCTACAATACACCTGTTTTTAATATTCTGAAAACAGGTGTATATCATGGCAGAATCTCACGTTGTTTCAGGTCTGGTTTCCAAGCGTTCAGAATTGGCTGGATGGTTTGACCATCACAAGCAAGAGTTACCCGCTTAGTGGGCGATCTCGTTCACCTCGATGCCACCCTCAAGTTGTTTTCGCCTCAGATAGACCTCGGCACGATCAAGAGGAAACAATACCGTCGCTACAGCCGCATCTTCAAGCAGGGGGAGTGTCACAGGTTGTCCCTGGATGCACTGCGTAACGCAGGCATCCGAATCAGCACGGCAGCGGTCGCAGAAGGGATTATGTTGCTCAAAGATATTCCGATTGAGCAGTATGAACAGTGTGCGATAGCGTGAATAATTCCCTGCGCTATGCTGAGAGCATTGGCAGAGTGCGACGGAACGGCACGAAAGGGGCCAGTATCGTGTGGGAGTTGATCTAGGCTACCAGCCGCTTGTTGCCCTGCCAGTAGCCGACATCGTGAAGCAATTCATCAAGCAGAAGCACATTGGATTGCTGATCGTCAACGATCAGTATGCTGGCATTAAGAATTTCCTGTTTGCTGATCATTTTATTAGTCCCGTCTCGTTTGCGTTGACCAATCTCGCTTCAGAAAACCGCTCCGTTTCAGAAACCTTCAGAGCATCGTCCATAGCGGCCATGAACTCTGATCTTGATCGGTTTGGTCAGATAGCGGAAAATCCTGCCTCCAGTCCCTTTTCGATATCGCGCAGCATCGCATTGGCACTCAGGGCGATGATGGGGATATGTTTTGTTGCATTATCTTGGCGCAGGATATTCAAGGCTTCGATCCCGCTGATGCCGGGCAGATTGATGTCCATCAGGAACACATCGGGAAGATGGGCGCGCGCCAGCGCAACTCCGAGATTGCCATCGCGCGCGCTCAACATGCGTATATGCGGATGGCGTCAGTGATTTATCGACGACGAGCAGGTCACCATCGAAGATGCCGGCATCGACCATGCTGTTGCCCTTGGCACGCACGAAAAAGGTGGCCTCCTTGTTTGAGATCAGGTGTTCGTCCAGGCTTAACCGGCCCTCGATGTAGTCATCGGCAGATGAAGGAAAGCCAGCAGCGACCTTATGGCTGAATAGTGGCTCACGGATGGGCGGTTTGCCCATCGCAGGCAGGAGGATGGCTTGCTGCTTCAGGGGAATCATGGGAATTAACGAGCAGGACGATTGATGTATCGTAAAGAACGTTCGTTCTGCTGTCAATCGAATCAGGATGGGTGCCTAATTGCTGCCGGTACACCCGGCGAAACGGGGATCACGTTTCCAGATTGCAGATACTCACGACATGCGGCTCGCGACACACTCCGGAAGTTCAACTTTCTCGAAAGGAGACACTCGTCAATCACCCAATGGCGATCAGCCCCGCTTCAGCAGCTCCTCAAACTGCGCTATCGGTACCGGCCTACCGAACAGATAACCTTGGAAGCGAGTGCAGCCGCGCAGATCAAGAAACTCTCGTTGCGCTTCGGTTTCAACCCCTTCCGCAACCACGTTCAATCCCAATGTCTCGGCCATTGCAATGATGGTCTGCACGATGGCGGCATCGTTGGGGTCGCTGGTGATGTCACGCACGAAGGACTGGTCGATCTTGATCTGGTCCAGCGGTAAGCGCTTGAGATATTGCAAGGATGAATAGCCGGTGCCGAAGTCGTCCAATGAGAACTGGATGCCGATCTCGCTCAATACGTTCATGGTGACGATGGTGTCTTCGATGTTATCCAGCAACATGCTTTCAGTCAGTTCCAGCTTGAGCCGGTTTGGTTTGATGGCATGCCGTTGCACAACATCCTGCACTTGAGCCACGAAACCAGCCTGACGGAATTGTTTGGCACTCACATTTACCGCCAGGGTCAGGTCACAGGTCAGTGTTTCTTGCTGCCACGCCTTGAGTTGGGCGCAAGCCGTCTCCAGCACCCATTGCCCGATGGGCAATATCAATCCGGTTTCTTCTGCCAGAGGGATGAATTCCAGAGGAGGCACCATTCCGCGCAAAGGGTGTGTCCAGCGGATCAATGCCTCGGCACCCAAGGGATGACTCAATTCGTCCACCTGGATCTGGTAATACAGCTGGAATTCCTGATTTTCAATTGCTTTACGTAATTCACCTTCTAGTGAGAAGCGGCCAGTGATGCTTTCCTGCATTTTCTGGTCGAAGAAGCGCATGGTGTTCCGGCCAGCTTGCTTGGCCTGGTACATCGCGATGTCTGCCTGTTTCATCAATTCATCTGTCGCCAGATGGTGGCCTTTAAACACAATGGCCCCAATGCTGGCGGTGCCTTGGTATTCTTTCACATCAAGCTGGTAAGGTTGGCGGAGGGACATGAGTATCTTCTCGCTGATGGTTTCCGTCTGCGTCGCTGCTTGCATGGGTTGCTCGCTCAGGTTTTCCAGCAGCACCACGAATTCGTCACCGCCCAGACGGGCCACGGTATCGTCTTCGCGCACGCAAGACGCCAGACGTTGCGCAGTCTGCTGTAAGTACAGGTCACCGACATGATGACCGAGGTTGTCGTTGAGGGTCTTGAAATTGTCCAGGTCAATGAATAGCAGCGCACCCGATCTGCCAATACGTGCACTGGAAGCCAATGCTTGGTGGAGCCGATCCATGAGCAGCCGCCGGTTAGGCAATTGGGTGAGATCGTCATAGAACCCCAGATAATGGATTTTTTCCTCTGCTGCCTTGCGTTCGGTGATGTCGATGTGTGAACCGACATAATGGGAGACAGCTCCGTCCTCTCCTTTGACGGCGGTAATGGAAAGCCACTTTGGGTAGATCTCACCATTCTTGCGTTGGTCCCAGATTTCTCCCCGCCATGTTCCGGTACGATCGATGGATTCCCACATCGCGCTATAGAATGCCGCATTTTGACGGCCGGACTTGAGCAGGCGCGGAGTTTGGCCCACGACTTCCTCGGCCGTATAGCCGGTGTCTTTGGTAAAAGCCCGGTTGACCCGCAGAATGACCTGATTGGCATCGGTAATCATCAGGCTTTCATGCGTCTCGAAGGCAGTGGCGGCGATACGCTGTTGAAATTCAGCAGACTTGCGCTCGGTAATGTCGCGCACAAAGGCATTGAAAAAATACTGCCCATTTCGCTGCACGGCAACAATGGCAAGCTCAACGGGAATTTCCGAACCGTCGGCGCGCATCCCGGTTATTTCAATGCGCTTGCCGATAATCGTGCTGCTTCCCGTTTGCACAAAATGCTGCATGCCTTGTTTGTGCGCTTGACAGTATGCCGGCGGAACGATGAGTTCGGAAAGATCCCTGCCCAAAGCATGACCCGCCGTATAACCGAATATCTGCTCCGCCTCACGGTTCCAACCGATTACCATACCCGCCTGATTGATGCTGATCACTGCATCCATCGCCATATCAAGAATCAACTGCGCACGCGCCTCGCTTTCCCGCAGTGCTTCTTCGACACGCTTGTACTCAGTGATGTCGCGTGTAGTGCTGATAATATGAGGAACGCCCTGAATTACGGTGATTCTGGCAGATAAAATACCGGTACTCTGGCTGCCATCTTTTTTCCGGAGTTGCGCCTCAAGATTTTCGCAGAACCCCTTGGTTTGAAGTTCATGGATAAATGTTTGGCGATCATTGGGATTCACCCAGAGATTCAGGCCGACAGTTGTATTTCCAATCGACTCTTCTTTTGTGTGTCCGCTGAGATAGGTAAACGCATTATTGACATCGGTGATATAGCCATCCGACAAACGACTGATCAGAACAGTATCCGGACTGGTTTGAAAAATCAGCTCGGCGCGCTCTTTGGCTTCCTGGGTTGCCTGCGCTGCTTGCTTGCGATCCGTGATGTCAGAATAAATCCATATACTCCCATCCTGAGGGTGCGCGGTGTCAAGTACTCTGCCACTCAATATGCCCCAGAACAGACTGCCATCCTTGTGGCGCAGCCTCAACTCTGTGGTATAGCTCTTGCCTTCTGCCGCCGTCTGGTAGGCGATTCCCCCGATGGAATCGAAAGCCTCAAAAGATTCGTAGAGCCGCTCTGTAGATTCTCCGATCAATTCTCCAGGTTCGTATTGAAATATTTCCTCCAGGCGACGGTTACATGAAACGATGCGCCGTTGCTTGAGGTAAACAATGCCGACCAGCGCATTGTTCAGTATCGTTTCTTTTTCCGTCAGAAGTTGACGAGTCTGTTCCTCGCTTTCACGCCGCATGTGAATTTCCCGCTGCAGGTCGGCAGTGCTCTCCTCGACCATTTTCTTCGCCCGGCGATTCGCAGTGCGCAACTCGAGTTGCGCGATGACGGTTCGGCTCAGGGCGCGCAGTGCTGCTTTCTGCTCAGTGCTCAGTTCGCGCGGTACGCAGTCGATCACGCACAGTGTCCCCAACGCATGGCCATCAGGCGCGACCAACGGTGCGCCAGCATAGAAGCGGATGTGTGGGTCGTTGGTGACGAGAGGGTTGTCGGCGAAGCGCGGGTCGAGCTGCGCATCGCGCACTTCAAGCAGTTCGTCAGGATTCAGGATGCTGTGCGCGCAAAAGGCAACATCGCGAGGCGTTTCTTTAGCATCGAGACCGATTATTGATTTGAACCATTGCCGGTTTTCATCAATCAGCGAAACCACGGCGATGGGTACCTGGCAAATCTGCGCGGCAAGCAGTGTCAGGTCGTCGAAGGCCTGCTCAGGCAGCGTGTCAAGCACATCATACCCGCGCAGGGTCTCGAGGCGCCGGGCTTCGTTAGGCGGGAATGGGGCTTTCATGCGTAGTTTGACTTGGCGCGAAGCAATAGAAATAACCCGCTGTTACGGGCGGGTAGATTCTGTGTGGCGAGTGTCAGTAGGTAATATGAAGCAACAATTCGCAGCGAGGTAACAATAAAGCTTTGCGAGATGGGATCTCGGCATTGTCTATGCTGGTTAGAACTGACGTAGATGGCCAAACCGTTCATGTACCCCAACGGAGATTTGGTCTCCAGCTTTGACGGGGTCACGGCCATGTTTTTATGAAACTCTTGAGCCAGTTCGACAGCGAATTGTTTATCGTCCATTGTGGTTTTGCCGTTGTTGGGTAACGTCGAGGTCAAAGAGCCATCTTCACAATCGCATCGTGCAGTGAATTAAATGAATTATCAAGTTGGAGTTCCGGTTCGGGCACGTAGCGGTAAGACGCACTTACCAACTTCTGGCCAGAAAGTCAGTCATGTGAAGACAAAGCCGAAGTATTACCATCAATGGAAAGAAACACATCCTCTTCGACTTCCTTGCTACTCAAAATACCTCTACGTAACGCACTTTCGACTCCAAAGAAAATTGTCATTTCATTTCCCAAATAGCGATTGTAGAGTTCGCGGGAAATACCATGATGAAACTCATGAATTTGGTCATTAAGTTCGAATACCTTGATTTCTTTGTTTTCCCAACGCTGAAATTCTTGTAGCAGTCCCTCCGATGCAATAGTTAGCTCACGTTCATATGCAATCCCCGCCATCTGCCGAAGCTTCTGCTTTAGATTTTTTGATCGATCGTTAGGCATGTTGTTATGCTTTATCCGTCACGTCACGTCACGTCTACTGCTCACGTAAGAGCACGACCCAGATACCAATTGATCAATTTACACGTAACTGGCTATTAATGCCAAACCCCTCAAAAATGCCAAGCGTTCAGCTTGGCATCATCCACAGTCGGCTCCACCTGAACTACCGGCCACTCAATTTTTCCTAGGCTGATGGGGACTCTCTGACCCGTTCCAGCCATCCGAATTCCAGATAACGGACGTTTTCAAAAGAGCCAATCACCTCCGAACCGGTAACAGTTCTTACCGCTGTATTTGGCCGTATACATTGCATCATCGGCAACTTTTACCAGCTGTTCTTTCGTTCCTCCGTTGTCAGGATAGAGAGCGATGCCGATGCTGGCGCTTATCGAGCAGGTTTGTCCATCCAGGTTGAACTGGCTCGCGAGATTTGCGATGATCTTCTTTGCCACACGTTCGACGCTGGCCGGTGTTCGCACGTCGCCGATGATCACCGTAAACTCGTCTCCGCCCATGCGGGCTACCGTGTCCGATTCGCGTACGCATGCAGTGATTCGCTTGGCTGCCTCGCGCAACAGCGCATCACCGGCATCGTGGCCCAGGGTGTCATTGACGGTCTTGAAGTCGTCGAGATCGATAAAAAGGACGGCGAACGATCCCTTGTCCCTGCTTGCCCTTGTCATTGCCTGGTCCAGGCGATCATGGAACAGGATGCGGTTAGGAAGTGCGGTAACGGGGTCGTGCTGGGCGAGTTTGAGAATCTGTTCATTGGATTGCTTGAGGTGTGTTATTACTTTCCAGAGGAAGCGTGCCTGGAAACCGCCGATAACATTTGAACTGCCCAATTGAGCCTCAGCATAGGTGGTGACACTGTCATCGCCCGTGAGGTTTAAAGCGAGGCAGGGGCGGCATGCCGCTATCGCTTCGGCAAGGCTGGTAAAATTCCGGATGCCCTGTTTCGCCGCAATGGCCAGTGCCGGAGCTTGCGGGTTGACATCGATTATGCCGACAATTTCAATCAGCGGATCGTCCAGAAAGAGTTCGAGCATTGCTGTGCCACCGCGGCCCGCACCGATAACGAGTACCCTTTGTTTGCCTTGGGATTCTGCGGTCATGGCCTACCTGGCGACAATTGTTCGATATCGAGCAGATTACCATCTTTTACACGCAGTACAGTCATTCCCAATAAACCTGAAAATAATGTGTAGGCAATTCCCTGGGCGCGCAGCTGCACGGAATCAAGAACAATGGTCTTCATGAAATGGGAAAGAACCAGGGTCGCAATGGTGCACAGCACCAGTATGAAGGAATGTGCCACCATCTGGATCTTGGCCTCCAACCCTAATTTCCGGGCAACGATGGACCTGGAGAATTTTTCATGGTGGATTACCTGACTTCGGCAACGGCCTGATGAATAGCGTTTATCAGCCCGGATTTTGTCAGCTATCGCTGAGCAAGAGACTCAAATTCGGTCAATCTACGGCAAGCGACAGCTTCCGCCCTTCCTTGAGCAATGCGGTACAAGCCTCCACTGGCAAAGGTTTCGAATAGTAATAGCCTTGAATCTCGTCACAGTTATTGCGCCGTAGAAAAGCGAGCTGCGCTTCTGTTTCTACGCCCTCGGCGATCACCTGCATTCTCAGGTTATGCGCCAGATCAATGATGGTGCGCGTTATCAGGGCATCGTCAGTATCAGTCATAATGTCGCGAATAAAAGATTGGTCAATTTTAAGCACATCTGTGGCAAATCGTTTGAGATAATTAAGGCTCGAATGTCCGGTGCCAAAGTCATCCACCGACAGTTTCACACCCAGAGATTTAAGCTCACGCAGCGTTTGAATAGCCCGATCCACATCTCTCATGATGATGCTTTCGGTAATCTCCAACTCCAGGAATCTGGCCTCCAGCCCGGTTTCCTTGAGTACCTGTTGCACCACTTGGCAAAGGTCCTGGCGATGGAACTGTACAGCGGAAAGATTGACCGCCACGCAGCACGGTTTTATCCCCATGCTCTGCCAAGCCTTGGCTTGGGCGCAGGCGGTACGCAGCGCCCATGTCCCCACCGGCACGATCAGCCCGTTGTCTTCCAGCAGGGGAATGAAAGTAGCAGGAGAAATCGTGCCACGTTCGGGATGCTGCCAGCGCAGCAGCGCCTCCAGGCCACAGATTTCGTTGCTGCGCAGATCGACCTTGGGCTGGTAATGCAACTCAAACTCAAAATTTTCCGCTGCCTTGTGCAATCCGCTATCAAGCTGCATATCGCGCTGCGACCGCTGATTCATTTCAGCCTGAAAGAAACAGAACTGATTGCGACCATCAATTTTTGCCTGACGTAATGCTGCCGTGGCGCTTTTGAGTAGCTCTTGCGCAGTTACCCCATCGCTGGGAGCCACGGCGATACCGATGCTGGCCGTCAAA
>JAJZEQ010000283.1 GCA_021851345.1 Pseudomonadota bacterium | reverse complement strand
CATGCCTGCCGGGCATGCTCCGGGTCCACAATTGGACGTTACGGTCACCGCCGAAAGGTTACTACTCCTAGATTGTGCGCAACCTTCACAGCCAATACAAGGAGAAAAAGCGATGCTTTCCTTAAATTTACCAGCGAGAACGCCTGGCTTCCGATTTCCGGTGGAAAAAGGTACAGAAATATGTTGTGGCTTTACCAGCATTCCACCCTCCGGAGCGTCCGATAGTACGTCGCGAGTTCGGCGCGATGCGGAAACGTGCAATTCCTGGATCGGATGTTCCAGCTAAAATCGGTGCTTCGCACAGCGATATCAGGCAGTAAAATCAACGCTGTTTGCGTCTTGTCGGCAGCTTCTTTCTCGTGGCTACATGGACGCCACGGTGCGGGAGTGCTCGGGGCAGGATCACTTCCGCCAGTTCCAGCAACCGCTGCACCGATGCCCGCGGTTGCGGGATGCAGTTGCACAGCGGCTTTCCCTTAACAGCCATCTGCGTCGTGCAGAGCGTTTTGAGTTCATCCAGACCTTCCTGTACCGTGGCGTCGATGGTCTGCCATCGACGGGCTAATTCCTGCACGATCTTGTAGGCCAGCATGATCACCAGGGCATGGCCACGCGTGCGGCCGGCCAGACGCACATGCACCGGACGCATCTCCAACTGGACCGTCTTGCTGGTGCGGAACGCCCACTCCACCAATGCCAGGTCCTTGTAGCGGGCGTGGACACTCTGGGCGTCAGCTTGGGGCTGGGTCAGATCAGTCTTGAGGACATAGCAGCCATCGAGTTTTTGCTGCTCGGCCAGTGCGGATTGATCTACCGTCAGGGCCAGTACCCGTTCTTGTGCTGTGACCTGTACCCATGCGTCCAGACGCCGTTTCCGGCATAATGCCGTGATCTTGCCGGTTGCCACCTGAACACTGGCCTTGGAATGCTCTTGAAGATACTTGTTCTGACGATCCACCTGGTGTTGCACGGCCTGAAGTTTTTCTTGGCGAGAGGTTCCCATCTCCATGGCACGGATCGGATTGCGACGCATGATGTAACGCGGGCCATGATCGGGGAGCACTTCCGCGAGTTCCTGATCGAACAGTGACATGGTTAATACACCACGGGCCAGCAACGATTCTATTTGAGGTTTGGTTATGGCGGTGATGTAGTGGAAGCCATGCGTGGTCAAATCCTCGATGGGCCGACCCCGGATCATTCCCCGATCACCCACAAAGGTCACCTCGCCGCCGCCGAAGCGTTCAGCAACCTTGCGGATCTGGCTGGCCATCGTCGCCGTGTCATTGGTGTTGCCGGTGAACACCTCAATGGATAACGGTTGCCCTTGGGCGTTGCATAGCAATCCGATGGTGATTTGCCGTTTGCCCTTTTTGCCGTCGCGATTATAGCCGAAGGCGGCCAGTTCATTGCGGAGCCCCTCAAGATAGCTGCTGGTGACATCGTAAAGAAAGAAAACATTCCCGCCCGGTCGTGCCGACGCCGTAAACAGCCGATTCTCAATAGGCACCTGATTCGCATCCAGCCAGTCCAGATTGGCATACAGATCATCCTCGTTGAAGTTCTCCAAACCCAGAATGTCACAAGCGGCGTGGCTGGAAGCCAGGCGTACCGCCGAGAGTCGCGAGCCTTGATCGATCACGCGGGCGATGATCTGCCAGAGCGCCAACTTGCCTTGGCGGGTGGAACCCAATGCGGCCAGGATGCCCAACTGCCGGGCCATATCGTAGACTGCCCAGACGGCCCCGAAAGATGATCCCTGAAGCAGGGTGACATCTTCACGCAACGACACGAGAGAAGTCAGATCGCCTTTGTGCTGCAGGGCCAGCTTGATGGCGTCGATTTCCTGCGGGGAGCAATGTGAGATATTGGCGACGGTACGGTGTTTGACCTTGCCGTCAACGCGAAAGGAACTTCGGAGCAGGTATCGCACGTATTTGCCGGATTTCGATTTATCTACATGCACAGTCATAGTGGCCACTATAATATCACAATCAAATTTAATGTCAAGCACAAAATCAACATTAATACAACATTTTAGTGGCTACACGTAAAAGCGAAAAACACACGTAACATATTGTAAATAAATGAGTTGCGTAAAATGACGTCTGGAACATCCGTTTCAACACGAATCTGGTTGCGCGCGGCTGGAGCCGCGGCTCTGGCCGCAGTAGTAAGTACCATGGGCACAGCGACGGCGGACAATCTTAATATCACTTATTCCACTGTTTCCGCAAATGCATACGGCACCAGCGATATTAATTCATGCGGCATTATCCGTGATAACCTCACCACGTATGGCGGGTACCAATATGCGGCTTTTTATGACAGCAACGGCAATATCGTGCTGGGGAGGCGGACATCGGGAGCAACGCAATGGAATTTGATAACAACCAATTATCAGATCTCATCATCGTTGCTTTCGGACGATCACAATGTCATCGCGATCGGTATTGATTCCAATGGCTACTTGCATATGTCGTGGGGTATGCACAACCAGAACCTCAATTATGTGATATCCAAAAGTTCAGTAACCGGAAAAGACTGGAGCGGTTCTTCACTGGCCTTTACCACGCTGGGAACGCCCGTGGACCCGGCTTCGGGCGTGGACAGCAATAATAATGAAGTCACCTACCCCGAATTTTATACCACACCGTCAGGTGATTTACTGTTTTCCTACCGCAACGGCGGGACGGGCGGCGGATCTGGCAATGGGAATAATTACTTTGACATCTATAATCCCGCGTCCAGAACATGGTCTCAGAACTTTACGATCAATGGCGAATCAACAAGCGTCAATGGATACATCAATCGCCTGGCATACAGTTCAACGGGAAAACTGATGATGAGCTGGACATGGCGAGCCACGCCCAATTGGCAGACAAATTCCAATATCATGTTCGCACAATCCACGAATAACGGCAGCACCTGGACAACGCAGTCCGGCGTATCTGAGATTGCCGCTTCGGGCGGGATCACACAATCCACCGCCCAAATCATTGAAACCATTCCTGAAGGCAGCAGCCTGATTAATCAGTCCAACATGGCCGTGGACCGCAATAGCAACCCGGTGATCGCCACCTGGTATGCGCCGGGATCTCTTGACAGCGGAAGCAATAATACCCGGCAGTATATGCTGGTATATTACAATGGTGCCAATTGGCAAACATCGCAAATCACCGACCGCCCCGCTGGCGAAGTATATGATTCATCCGGCGCTTATGTTCGGCAACTGGCACGCCCAATCGTTCTCGTTGACCGGCAGGACCGCGTGCTGATGATCATGCGCTACAACAATGACGTAAACCCCGCTGGTTCGCCGAACGCAGATGGCGCATTGCCGGGAAAAGCGGCGGCGGGAAACCATGTCATACCGCCGAGCTGGCGGCCGGACGGGATCAAGAACATCGATATGGAGTAGCACGAGATTTTGACGGCATCGGACTTAGGCAGTGAAAATACTCCGTTGCACCTCAGAATCTTCGCTCAAGGTCATCGATACGGTCCAATAGCTCCATCACCAAGACCACAGCATCGAAATTGAGCCGTAAATCCCGCTTCAGGCGTAACGCCTTGCGAATACGTACCACGGCACTCCGGTCGAACAGAGGGGTTTCGCCTGCTGACAGCGGGTCGATCAGGCCAATCGCAAGAAGCCTTTTCGCCACTGACGGGTGGCACTCGCACAGCCTGCTCAGTTCATGGATGGTGATCCCCGGAATGGAGAGCATTTCATGTTTCCTGCTGATGATGATTTCATACTGATGCGCAGTCATGGCGGTTCCTTTTTCACGTTCTCGGATCAAATCGTGATTCTTTGGCCAGTTCCTCGAAGAGGCGCCGTTCCTTGGCCGAGAGATGCTGCGGCACCACGATTCGGATGATCACCAGCAGGTCAGCATGCCGGCCCGGCGCAACAGGCATCCCCTTGCCGCGTACCCGCAAGGTATGGCCACTTTGGCTGCTGGCAGGCACGCTGAGGTTGATGCGGCCATCGACTGTCGGCACCATCACTTTTGCTCCCAGGGCCGCCTCCCAGGGTGCAATGTCCACCGTGGTGCTCAGATCATGTCCGTTCAGGGTGAAGCGGCTGTCGGGGAGTATGGTGACTCGCAGGAACAGATCACCCGCTTCCCCGCCGCCGCTGCCGCTCCCTCCTTGGCCGGTCAGGCGGATCAACGAGCCGTCTGTCACCCCCTG
>JAJZEQ010000211.1 GCA_021851345.1 Pseudomonadota bacterium | reverse complement strand
ATGACCCGGGCGAATTCGGCGCTGCTGGTCGGTTCCCCGTTGCCGGATAGCGCGATGTCGTTGATGCGCCTGACGCCATCCGGGACGCGGCTGCGCATGAAATCGCCGTGCAGCAATTCATCGAGAAAATCGCGCAGTTCGGTTTCCAGAACCGCCAGGTCTGTTGCCGGCGCCGCACCGCGGCCCAGACCTGGAACCTGGCAGTAGATGCAGCGCCAGTTGCAGGCGTTGTTGGTATTGAGGTTGATGCCCACCGAGACACCGCCGGCGCGGCGCGACACCACCGGATAGACGTAGCGCAAAGCCGCACTGTCGCGGTCGTGATTTGCTACGCTGAGAATTTTGTCGCTCACGGAAATCTCATTTATTCTTCCTCATTGCCGTTTTGCCGGGAATGAAGAGTCAGATTCGTTCAGGACTTGCCGATGGGCAGATATTTCGCCGGGTCCACCGGCTTGCCAAGGCGCCGTACCTCAAAATGCAACTCGACCCGGTCCGCGTCAGTGTTGCCCATCTCCGCGATTTTTTGTCCGCGCGTGACACTCTGGCCTTCCTTGACCAGCACCTTGTCGTTGTGCGCATAAGCGCTGAGATAAGTCTTGTTATGCTTGATGATGATCAGCTTGCCATAGCCGCGCAGTCCGCTGCCGCTATAAACAACCTTGCCTGCCGCGCTTGCCAGGACAGGTTGGCCGAGCTTGCCGGCAATATCGATACCTTTGCGATTGGCGGACTCGGAATATTGGCCGATCAATTTTCCCTGGGTCGGCATGCCCCATTCTATTGGTGCATCCTCGCTGTCGTCGGCGGTATCGTCCTTTTTGTCGTCGGATCTGGATGTGTCTTCTGTCTTTGCGATCGATGTGGCAACCGGCTGGGCCGGTTCCTGGACTTTGTCGATCTGCGCCATCGCAGCCTCGCTGTAGGGATATTTCACCAGCCTGGGTTGATCCCTGACTACAGGTCCGGCCGGCTTGCTACCGGCTGCTTCACCGGCACGGGCGGAAGACATGGTCCTGCCCGGAAACAGCCGGATTTCCTGCCCTATGGAAATCAAACTGGGGTCTTTGATGCCGTTCAATTCAGCCAGCTCGTGATAATCGAACCCGTAATTGAAAGCGATGCTGTACAGCGTATCGCCTTTTTTCACGATAATTGATTCCGGCCGCCAATCCTGTTCGCGCCTGTCCTTTTTGTATTTTGCGTCGGTTGCGCTTCTTTTTCCGTCCACGCTACGGTCGACAACGGGAGCACGGTGCCCCTTGGAGGCGCAGGCTGCCAATACAAAAGCCATCAACAACAGCGTTCCCAGATGAATCGGTTTCATGCTTTTCCTATCAACAGCGGTACAAATTTCACCGGTTCCAGCCGGGTTTCGCGAAATCCCGCCGCATCGCGTTCAACCAGATACAGCCATTGTTCCTGCGCTCCGACCGGCACCACCATTCTACCACCTACCGCTAGCTGCTCCCGCAGCACGGCAGATAGCGCGGGTGCGGCGGCGGCCATGATGATGCCGTCAAACAGCCCGGCTTCTGGCAATCCCAGACTGCCATCGGCATATCGCACCGCGACGTTGCGTATCTTCAATTCGCGCAACTGTTTTCTTGCACGTTCATACAAAGGCTGGATACGTTCAAGGGTAAAAACCTCGCGAGCCACCTGCGCCAGCACTGCCGCCTGGTAACCGCAGCCGGTGCCGATTTCCAGCACACGGTCAAGCGGCCCGCCGCCGCGCAACACTTCCAGCATGCGCGCGACGATATAGGGCTGGGATATGGTCTGGTTGAAATTGATCGGCAGCGACACGTCATCATAAGCCCGGCTTGCCAGTGCCTCATCGACGAACAGATGGCGCGGCACATCGAACATGGCGGCCAGCACCGTTTCATCCCTGATACCCTGCTCGCGCAGCCTTTCGATCAGGCGCGCACGGGTGCGCTGCGAGGTCATGCCTATCCCGCTAAGACTCTTGTTCATTTAACAGGATTCAGCCAGTCGCGCACAGCATCGAGCTGGCTGTATTGGGTGAGGTCTATCTGCAGCGGCGTGAGCGCAACCCGCTGCTGCGCGACCGCGTGAAAATCCGTGCCTTCCCCGGCGTCCTGGGCCTTGCCGGCCGCGCCCACCCAGTACATCGTTTCCCCGTGAGGGTTGCTGGTCTTGACCACCGGCTCGGCCTTGTGGCGCTTGCCGAGGCGGGTCACCTCCATGCCGTTCAATTGATCGTGGGCAACATCCGGTACGTTGACATTCAGCAGCCAGGGATGGCTGTGCTTCTGTTCGGAAAAGCGCTGGACCAATCCGCTGGCGACTCTGGCAGCAGTCTCGTAATGGGCGAACTCCCTGCCCATCAGCGAAACCGCAATCGAGGGAATGCCGAGCAGAAATCCCTCCATCGCGGCCGCCACGGTGCCGGAATAAATGGTGTCGTCGCCCATATTCGCCCCGGCATTGATGCCGGACACCACCATGTCGGGCTGCTGGTCCAGCATGCCGGTGACCGCCAGATGCACACAGTCGGTCGGCGTGCCATTGACATAATAAAATCCATTCGCGGCTCGGCGCAACTTGAGCGGTCGATCCAGCGTCAGGGAATTGCTCGCGCCGCTGCGATCGCGCTCGGGAGCGACCACCACTATATCGGCGATCGTGGCCAGATGTTCGGCGAGACAGGCCAGGCCGGGTGCAAAATAGCCGTCATCATTGCTGATCAGAATACGCATCGGGGAATAGAAAAAGTCTTGGAAGAGCCATTGCGATTGTGCCATAAGCGCATGATCATTTGTACCCTGTTAACGGCATTCAGTCTTCCAGCGACACGTTGCGTGTCTCCGGCAGAAAGATCAAGCCGATGACGAAGGCTGCCGCCAGCAATGCGGCCGGATACCATATCCCCGACAAGGCATTGCCCGCTTCCACACTGAGTAATGTGATCATGAACGGCGACAGGCCGCCTATCCAGCCGGCACTGAGATTGTGCGGCAAGGCCACTGCGGTGTAACGCGTGCGGGCCGGGAAAAGCTCGGCCAGCATCGCAGTTTGCGGCCCGGTGACCAGACCAACCGCAACGACCGGGATCAGCAACAGCAAAAAAATCATCAGCCGGTCGGCCTGCAGTGGGTCGGCCAGTTCGGCCCAGCCTTCGGCCTTTAACATTTCGCTGAGCAGTTCCGGTTGATAGCCAGCCACCACACTCTTGCCGACATGCACCAGCGTGACTGGGGATTTCAGGTCGGTATTCAGCGTGTATGACACGCCCAGTCCGGCAAGCAATTGCTGATTGCGTTCGCAATTGTTGTGCGGCGCAGTAAACGGGTTATAGGCGCAGGACAGCCCGGATACCACCACCGGCACCTCGCGATTGAAGCGCTCCAGCGCAGGGTTGCCATAATGCATCATCCCCTTGAATACCGGCAAGATAGCCAGGCTGCCCAGCAGCAAACCTGCCAACAGCACCGGTCTGCGCCCGATCCGGTCGGACAGCCAGCCGAAATAGACGGTCAGCGGAAACAGCACCAGTGTGCTGAGCATCAGCAGCGACGAGACGGTTTGGGGGGCCAGCCTGACCACACTTTTCAGGTACACGTTGGCATAGACCTGGGACGCAAAGAACAGCAGCGAGCCGCCTGCGGAAACGCAGAAAAACAGCAATGCCATGCGTCCCAGGGTGTGCGGATTGCTCAGGCATTCGCGCAGCGGTGCCTTGGACAGGGCGTGCTTTTCGCGCAGATGCAGGAACACCGGCGACTCATACATGTTGACACGGCTCCTGATAGACACCAGCAACAGCACGATGGACAGCAGGAACGGCACGCGCCATCCCCAGGCCTGAAAATCCCCGGCACTCAATAATGCTTGCAACAACACAATCTGCAGCGTGGACACCAGGATGCCCAGCGGGCCCATCAATTGCAGCACGCTGGTATAAACGCCGCGCTTGTTGTCTGGCGCATGCTCGGTAAGATAGACCGCCGCTCCGCCGATCTCCCCGCCCACAGAGAAGCCTTGCAGCAGGCGCAACACCAGCAACAGTGCGGGCGCCAGCATGCCAACCTGCGCATAAGTCGGCAGCAATCCTACAGCGAAGGTCGCCAATCCCATCAACACGATGGTCGCGATGAAAACCGGCCGGCGGCCATATTTGTCGCCCAGCGATCCGAACAATGCCGCGCCCAGCGGGCGCACCAGCATGCCCATGCCGAAT
>JAJZEQ010000301.1 GCA_021851345.1 Pseudomonadota bacterium | reverse complement strand
ATGACTGCAGAATATCATGCCCTGGCCAGGCAGCCCGGCCTGGTGGCGCGCAAGGATGGCGATACCGTGCAGGGCTTCAAAAAGGCGCACAAGTCCGTCACTGCGGAGTATGAAGTGCCTTATCTGGCGCACGCCGCGATGGAGCCGCTCAACGTCGTGGTGGACCTGAAATCCGACAGCTGCGTGATCTGGACCGGCACGCAGATGCAGACGATGGACTGCGCGATGGCGGCGAAGACCGCCGGGCTGAAGCCGGAACAGGTGCAGATCCACACGACATTCCTCGGCGGCGGCTTCGGCCGTCGCGCCAATCCGCGCTCGGACTTCGTCATCGAGGCGGTGCAGGTGGCGATGGCGGTCGGCAAACCGGTGAAGGTGGTGTGGACGCGCGAGGACGACACGCGCGGCGGTTATTACCGGCCGATGTGGGCCGACCACATCGAGGCGGGCATCGCGAAGGACGGCAAGCCGCTGGCGTGGAAACACACCATCGTCGGCCAGTCCATCGTTGCCGACACGCCGTTCGAGGGCTTCATGACCCATAACGGCATCGACGCCACCTCGGTGGAAGGCGCATCCACGCTGCCCTATATGATTCCCAACCTGCAGGTTGAACTGCACAGCACGAAGAATGCGGTGCCGGTGCAGTGGTGGCGCTCGGTGGGCCACTCGCACACCGCGTTCGTCGTCGAGACCATGGTCGACGAATTGGCGCATCTCGCCGGCAAGGACCCGGTGGCCTACCGGATGGCGATGCTGCCTGCCGCTTCGCGTTACCGAGGCGTGCTGCAGCTGGCCGCGGACAAGGCCGGCTGGGGCAAGAAGAAACTGCCCGCTGGCCATGCCTACGGCGTCGCGGTGCACCAGTCGTTCAACAGCTACGTGGCACAGATCGCCGAAGTGTCGGTGGATAGCGGCAAGATCCGCGTGCATCGCGTGGTCGCCGCGGTGGATTGCGGCATGATCGTCAACCCCGACGGCATCCACCAGCAGATCGAGGGCGCCATCGTTTTCGGACTCTCTGCCGCCCTGCACGGGGCGATCACGCTGGAAAAGGGCCGCGTCATGCAGTCCAATTTCAACGACTATCCGCCGCTGCGCTATTCCGAGATGCCGCAGATCGAGGTGCATATCGTGGCCAGCAGCGAGCCGCCCACCGGCATCGGCGAACCGGGCACACCGCCGATCGCGCCGGCGGTTGCCAACGCGGTGTTCAAGCTGACCGGCAAGCGCATGCGACGCATGCCGTTCGACCAGGAGAAACTTGCCTGAATAATCGGGTTGAGCCGGATAATTCCGGGGCCGGTTCAGGGCCTGCCGCGGGCGATATCGCCGCCATCGTTCTGGCAGCGGGCGAGTCGCGCCGCTTCGGCTCGGACAAGTTGCTGCATGCGGTGACGTTGCGCGGCGTGACATTGCCGCTCGCCGCGCACAGCCTGTTGCCATGGCTGGAAGCGTTCGGGCATGTCACGGTAATCGTCAGGCCCGGGGCGGATGCATTTTGCAGCGCGATCGAAACCGCGCTGGGCGAGAACAAGTCCGCGCAGATACGCTGGGTCGAATGTGTGGGTGCCGCGCAGGGTATGGCATCCAGCCTGGTGTGCGGCGTGCGCGCGAACCGTGATGCCGCCGCCTGGCTGATCGGGCTGGCGGACATGCCCGCGGTGCCGCTCGCGGCGATCACGGGCGTGCGCGATGCGCTGTCTGCCGGGGCCGAACTGGTCGCGCCCTCGCGCTCCGGCAGGCGCGGTCATCCGGTGGGGTTCGCCTCCCATTACCGCGATGAATTGCTGGCGCTGCAGGGAGACAACGGAGCCCGGCGTTTGCTGGAGCGCGATCTGGCCAAAGTCACGGATATTCCGATCGAGGATGCGGGTATCTTTGCCGACATCGATATCCCGGGTGACTTGCAATATCTGTGAATGATCCTGCAACCGAAAATACCGGCTGAGCATTGTGATATTCGACATTGACGCTGAAATCGTCATGGTGAAATTCCCTGCAGGCACTCCTACAAAGTCACGCCCTGGGAGCGGTGCGGCAATTGCAGATAGGTCTGGGTCTGCATCTCGGTCAATCGGCTTATGGTGCGCGTAGTCTCGCCGGATGCCGCGCCATCAATGAAAAGTTCCTCCAGCGGTACCGCGGCTGACGCCACCAGCCTGACATTGCAGTCGTAAAGCACATCGATCAGCCAGGTGAAGCGCCTTGCCTCTGCGTTGCGATCTGCGGTCAGTTGCGGGATGTGCGACAGGAATACCGTGGGAAAGCGGTGGGCAATCTCCAGGTAATCCTCCTGCGCGTGCGCTCCCGCGCACAGCTCCATGAAATCGAACCAGACCGCATTGCGGGCTATCCTTTCCGCAGGGATCGGCCGTCCCCGCACGACTGCATGGCTGCCATCGCGCCGCGTCTCTCCGCCGATCCGGTCGAACAACTCCTCCAGACGCGCCTCGTTCGCGGCATCGCCCGCGGCATCGTTTGCGACGAGGAACAGCGGTTCGCGGGTCAAGGCGCGCAGGCGGTAGTCATTGCCGTTGTCTATGTACAATACTTTCAGCTCGCGCTTGAGCAGCTCGATCACCGGTAAAAAATTGCTGCGCTGCAAACCGTCCGGATACAGGCCGTCGGGCGGGTAGTTGGAAGTGGTCATCAGCACCACGCCGCGCTCGAACAGCGCCGTCACCAGCCGCCCCAGTATCATCGCGTCGGCGATGTCATCGACGTGAAACTCGTCCAGACAAAGCATGCGGGTGGATTTGGCGATGTTGTCGGCCAGCGCGATCAGCGGGTCGTCCGCGCCGGCCAGCACCTTCATTTCGTGATGAACCTCGGCCATGAAATTGTGGAAGTGGATGCGGCGTTTGCGCTGGTACGGCAGGCAGGCGTAAAACGCATCCATCAAAAAAGTCTTGCCGCGGCCGACGCCGCCCCACAGGTACAAGCCCTTGGGCACATCGGGGCTCAGCAGGCTGCGCCCCAGAAACTGGTTGCGCCTGGATTTGAAATCCATCAGCTGATGCCAGAGTGTATCCAGTTCGGCTATCGCGGCAGCCTGCGCGGCATCATGGACAAAGTCCGGCGACTGGCTGGCGGCCTGATACCATAACTTGGGGCTCATGTTGCCTTCCGGGTTGATGGTCAAAGTGCGTTGTGGCATGTTGGGTTCATTATGATTGGCATAAAATGGGCGCGGATAAGCAGTGTGATAGCCGTGGGTGATGGTCACGAACAGGCCGTAATTATGCCGCGTTTCCGGATAATTCACCCGGCCAAATCACCGGGCAGGTAAAACTATTGATACTTCCATAACTCATGACACCCTTGCCGTCATTGCGAACGAAGTGAAGCAATCCAGCAAGACCAGGAGGCATTTTTTAAACCATCTGGATTGCCGCGTCGGCTACGCCTTCTCGCAATGACGGGTGTTTGTGCCATCGCTCGCAGCTAAAGCCTTGTTGCAATGACGAGGCACTCCGGATTCCCCGAATTCGCGGGGTTGACGTGCCAGTTTTTTAATTTCCCCTTACCGCATTCGGAAAGATGTGTCACTGTCATCAAATATGAAAACCTCAATAATCAAACAACAGGGGCAGCTTACCGAGATGAACCACGAACACCTGGAATTGCTGCTCACGCGCGAGATGCCTTACGGCAAGTACAAGGGCCGCCTGATCGCGGACCTGCCCGGAAACTATCTCAACTGGTTCGCCCGCAAGGGCTTCCCGCCCGGCGAACTCGGCCGGCTGCTGGCGCTGATGCAGGAACTGGACCACAACGGCCTGTCGTGCCTGCTTGACCCGCTGCGCAAGCGCTGAAAGTCCGGCGATAATTCTTCGCCGATCTAATCCTCCGCAAAAAGCATCATCCACAACCGCCGGCTGGCGGCGGTGTCGATCTCACCGGGTGGCACGCGGCACGGCGATAGATTGTTGAGCCGCATCCGGTGCTGTGTCTGGCGCAGGATGCGGTACAGGGCGCAGGTCTGTGCGGCGATTTCTGCGCTGACCAGGCCAAGTTCGCCGGCGAGTCTGAGCAGCGCGAGGTTGCCGATGTTGGCGGTCAGCTGCGGATAGCGATGGGCATGGGCCAGCACCAGGAATTGCACGATGAATTCGATATCCACCATGCCGCCGCTGTCGTGCTTGATGTCGAACAGGCCGCTGTCGTTGGGATGGCCGTCGTGCATCCTGCGGCGCATGCCGAGTATCTCCCCGCGCAGCGCGGCAAGTTCGCG
>JAJZEQ010000290.1 GCA_021851345.1 Pseudomonadota bacterium | reverse complement strand
TTGCAGCATCATGCTGCTCGACAGCGAGGGCAAGCATCTGCTGAACGGAGCGGCGCCCAGCCTGCCCGATTTTTACAACGATGCGGTCGACGGGTTCGGGATAGGCATAGGCGCAGGGTCTTTCGGCACAACTGCCTTTACCGGCCAGCGCGTCATCGTCGCAGACGTCCGTACCCATCCTTACTGGGCGCCCTACAGGGAACTCACCGCCAGGGCGGGACTGGGAGCGTGCTGGTCGGAACCCATCCGTTCCGCATCCGGCAAAGTGCTCGGCGCCTTCGCAATTTATCACCGGCAAGCCCATCATCCGTCGGATGACGAGATCCGACTGATCGAACAAACCGCCAACCTGGCCGAGATCGCGCTGGGACGCAGCCGTGCCGACCAGGCGCTAAGGGAGAGCGAGAAACTGCTTTCCGATATTCTGGAAAACGTCACTTCCTACATCTACATGAAAGACACCAGCGGCCGCTACCTGTTCGCCAACCGCTTGTTGCGCGAGCGGTTTGCCGCGCCGATGGAAGAGATCGTGGGATATGACGACAGCAAATTTTTCGATGCCGACACGGCCGCCAATATGCGCAAGGACGACCTGCGCGTTTTGCAGCATGGCGAGACCATACAGGCCGAGGAGACCAATCACAACCTGCTCACCGGAGTGATGGATGTGTTCCTTTCGGTCAAGCTTCCGCTAAGGCGCGAAGACGGCAGTATCTACGCCTTGTGCGGTATCTCTACCGATATCAGCAAGCGCAAGGAGGCGGAAGAACATATGCAGCACATGGCGCAGTATGACGCGCTTACCCACCTGCCCAATCGCGCGCTGTTCAATGACCGTCTGCAGCAGGCGATCGCCGCCGCCCAGCGCAACAAGGCACGCCTGGCACTGATGTTCATCGACCTGGACAAGTTCAAGCCGGTCAACGACACCTACGGTCACGGCGTGGGCGATCTGCTGCTGAAGGAAGTCGGGCTGCGCATCCAGGATTGCCTGCGCGATTCGGATACCGCCGCGCGGATAGGCGGCGATGAATTCGTCATCCTGCTGCCGGCCATTGAAACGCAGCAGGATGCGGGCAGGGTCGGGGAGAAAATACTTCACGTCCTCAACCGGCCTTTCGTGCTGGCGGGGCACACGCTGGAAATATCCGGCAGCATAGGCGTTGCGGTCTATCCGGAGCACGGCAGGGACGAGAAGTTGCTGGTCAAGAGCGCCGACATCGCGATGTATCACGCCAAGAAAAACGGACGCAACAATGTCAGGCTGTACCAGCCGGGGCTGCAGGGAATCAGCGAGTGAATTCCAGGCGGTGGCCTGATCCCCGGGAGGTCAAGTCCGGCCGTGGTTCAGCTGTGGTCCTTTATCCCGGAACAGCTGGCACCCAGCCAGCGGCCCTTGATGTCCATGTGTATTTTTCCGCCACCGGCTTGAACCAGGTCCGTGGAGGCCACCAGGCTTTCCGGCGTCCTGGCCTCGATTGACAGTTTCATCGTGAGGGCTTGCGGTGCCGGGCAAATTCGTTCAAGGACGAGCTTGTTTTCCGATTTGGTGACGACCTTCTTTTTGCATTGCCCGTGGCCTTCGTCCGAGGTGTTAAAGAGATCCTCGTCCAGATTCTGTTGCGTGATGCAACTTTGCCTCACGCGCGTAACGGGCTTGCCTGCACGCGCCTGCATGGTTTGCTCAATCTTGTCGCGTTGCTCGGGCGGCATATTGGCCAGTACGTCAGGGGGTATCAACACGCCTTGCATCAAGGTGGTTGTGGTGATTTCCCAGGCGCCAGGTTTTGCATTAAGGGAGCCGGCGAGCGCATACAACGGTGCCGCAACGGCGAAAGCGATGACGCATCGAAGAATGACTTTGACTGGCATTTCTTGCTCCTTATAACAGCTGGTTGAAAAATTCGATCCGGTTCCGCCTGCCTTCCGGGTCAGGCTTCTTCCATATTTTGGGTGGTAAATTCAATTCCGCCCAGATGCTTTGCAACAAAGTTATACACCCACGCCCCGAACAGCGTGAACAGGAATCCAAGCAGGGCATAAAAAAATGGCAATGCGAGCATGAAGCCCGAAACATATGGCGGCTTTGACCCCGGCATGGCCAGCATCAGCAGCAGAAGCGGCATCGATATGGCAAAGTACAGTACTGCAAGAATTTTTGCGGTTTGAAGCGGTGAAATGTTTGTAATCTGTTTTCTCAAGGTAGCCTCCGGTTGGTGATGTTCACTTCAGCGCGCATTCCATGCCTGTCGTCTCTGCGGCCCGGGATACCCCAAGCCGGGGGCATTCGCGTGAAGCAGATTAATCGTTGCATCAGGTTTGGGCAAGCGCGTTATCCACGGGATAGGCATGCCCGCGCATTCCACACCAGGATGCGGTTGTTGGATGGCATCGCGATGTCGTGCAGCAGTTCCAGGCCATGCGATGCGGCAAGGCGGTTCACCGCCTCGAAATCGCGCACGCCGCTGTTCGGGTCGCGCGACTTGAGCCAGGCATCGAAACGGGCATTGCTTTCGGAAGTGAAATTTCCGGCGTAATTGTAGGGCCCGTAAAAACACACGCATCCGCCCGGCGCTATGACGCGGGCGATATGCGCGAACAGGCGTTCGGCTTCCGGCCAGGAAATGATATGTACCGTGTTGGCGTTGAAGATCGCATCCATCGGCGGAACCGTCCAGCATTCGTCATTCACGTCGAGCGCAAGCGGTGCCAGTGCGTTGGGCAGTTGCGCCTCGTCCAGCCAGGCCTGGATGCCTGCAAGGTTCTGCGCCAGTTCGCTGGGTTGCCAGATCAGATGGGGCAGCTCGCGGGCGAAATGCACCGCGTGCTGGCCGGTACCGCTGGCGATCTCCAGCACTTGTCTGTGCCCGGCGAAAATCTCTTTCAGCACGGCAAGTATTGGCGCCTTGTTCTTTTCGCAGGATTCGGAATGGGGTTTCATAAAATATTCGCGTATCTTGTAGCTCCATTGTAGCAAGCGGATAGAATATGCCGATGCAGAATATTTCATCATGAATTCGCCCGCACTGAAAATCATCGGGGACCTTGCGGAAATTCCCGCAGCGCAATGGGACGCGCTGGCCGGGAATGACCCGTTTCTTTCCCATGCCTATCTGCATGCGCTGCAGGAAAGCGGCTGTGCCACGGCGCAATTCGGCTGGCAGGCCCGATTCATCACCCTGTGGCAGGACGAGCGATTGCTGGGCGCGATGCCGCTTTATCTGAAGATGAATTCGTACGGCGAACACGTGTTCGATTTTGCCTGGGCCGAGGCTTATCAGCGCAACGGGCTGCGTTATTATCCCAAGCTGGTGTGCACCGTGCCGTTTACGCCGGTCACCGGGCGGCGCTTGCTGGCGGAGACTCCGGAGACGAGAGCGTTGTTGTTGAGGTGCGCGTTGGAATATGCGGGAGATGGCTCAGGGATGGGCGTGTCTTCGCTGCATTGCCTGTTTCCTGATGAGGACGATGCGCGGGAGGCGCAGGCCCAAGGCATGATGTTGCGCCAGGATGTGCAGTTTCATTGGAACAATCCCGGCTATCTGGATTTTGACGAATACCTGGCCGCGTTGAGCCGCGACAAGCGCAAGCGCATCAAGCAGGAGCGGCGCAGGGTGCAGGAGGCGGGAATCACATTGCAATGCGTCACCGGGGAACATGCCACTCGCGAGCAGTGGGCTTTCTTTGCCTCGTGTTATGCGCATACCCGGCAGACGCACCATTCGCCGCCCGCGCTGAATGAGGATTTTTTCCAGCGCATCGGCGCGACGATGCCGGAGCAAACGCTGCTGGTGATTGCCTCGCGGGAGGGGCGGATGATCGCCAGCGCGCTCAATTTATTTACCGGGGACGTGTTGTACGGGCGCTCCTGGGGTGCGTTCGAATATCATCCCGGGCTGCATTTCGAGGCTTGCTACTACCAGGCGATCGAATTCTGCATCGCGCGCAACATCAGGACATTCGAGGGCGGGGCGCAGGGTGAGCACAAACTGGCGCGGGGGTTTTTGCCGGTGACCACCCGCTCCGCCCACTGGCTGGCGCATCCCCAGTTTTCGCGCGCAGTGGAAAATTATTTGCAGCAGGAGACCGGCGCCATCCAGGAATATGTGGATGAACTCAATGAACGCAGCCCGTTCAAGCGCACCTGATGTTTCGTCATTCCCGTTTTCGCGGGAACGGCGGATGGCGGCGGCCAGCCGGTGTCAGCGCGGTTCGATCTGCGACAGGTGCCGCGCCACTGAAAGCCACGCGCCCAGCCAGCCGAGGTACATCGAGCACAAAAAAAGCGA
>JAJZEQ010000302.1 GCA_021851345.1 Pseudomonadota bacterium | reverse complement strand
TGCGTAAATTGGCCAGAGAGTATTTTACCCCATTCGAAATAAATAAATTCCAGGAGAATCGTCTCTGGTTGGCGCTTGGCACATGGTCGCGACAGGTCGCGGATGCCTACTTCAAGTTGTTCACCGCCTATTGCAACGGTGCAAGGGGCAGCAGTGTCATCAGGGCGCAAGTGCCGTTGCTGACTGCCCGTGCGGTGCACTCCATGATGTGGCAATTGAAATATACCTGCTCCCATTACGACCAGATTGATAACTCGATCTGGAATAATCTTCTGCAGCTCTTCAGGCATGCCGAACGGCTGGGATATCTTGATACCCCGGTCAGCCTTTATCCGGGCATGATAGGCAACACGTCGGTGAAATATGAAGTCGGCAATCTGATGGTGTGGTATGACAGCGGCCTTGTCGCCTTGAGCCCGCTTTATATACACCTGACGGAGCGTATCGTGGCCCACTATCGTTCGGCCATAGACATTCATGCGGAGATCAGCCAGCACAGCAGGCTGGTCTTCGACCTGAACCGCCCGGGCGAGCCGTCGCGCATCAACATGGGAGCCACAACGCATCCCGCCATGCGGTTTATCGGCATGCCAGCGATGCAAGCCAGGCTGGAAGAACTGATGAAAGTGCTGAAAAAGAATATCGTCCCCGACGAGATCAGCCTGGGTGGGAACTACGAGGCGGAAGTGGTCAAAAATGCCGTCCAGTATCTGTTGAGCTATGTGATTGCGCCGCCAGTCAGGCGCAATATCAGACGCATGGTCGATGTAAAGCTAAATGTCGTGCAGAGTTTTGACAACGTGGCCGAGCAAACCGGTGTAGGGCTGAATTTTGGCAATGCTGCAGATACCCCGGCGCAATGGGTGACAGAGGAAATTAGCGCCGGCGGGTTCAGTGCCGTAGTGCCCGCCAAAGGGAACGACAGTATCGGTATCGGCAGCCTGCTGGGTATACAGCCCGAAGGGTTGCCGCATTGGGGTGTGGCGGTGGTGAGGCGTTTGGTGCGAGACGACGCGGACCAGTTGCGCATAGGCGCAGAAATATTGTCCAGCCAGGTGGCCGGTGTGGTGCTGAATCAGAACAGCGTGCCCGGCGGAGCGATTGAAAACGGACAGCCCGCGCTATGGCTTAAAGCAAGGCGGAACGACTCGATCAGCGAGGGTCAATTGTTGATGGGGGCCGATACATTTTCACCGGGGCGCAGCCTGCAGATAGTAATGGACGGGAAAAACTATCTGCTGATGCCTGCCGGGTTGCAGGAAAAAGGACTTGATTATGATTTGGCAAAATTCCGGTTCGTCGTGCAGGAAACAGGCGAAGAATAAAAACCTGGGACTGAGGCGCGAGGACTGAGAACTAAGCTAAAAATTTGGCGGCGGATTTTTGCCCAGTCCCCAGTCCCCAGTCCCCAGTCCTCGAACCTCAGTCCTGTATTTTCCGTGCCAGCCAGGCTTCAATATCCCGCAGTTCTTCCTCGCACACCGAGTGTTGCATCGCATACTCGTGCCATTCGACCGCATAGCCCAAGCCCAGCAACGACTCCCGTGAATTCGTGCCCATCGGATAAGGAATGACCTGATCGCCGAGACCATGCGCCATGAAAACGGGAGTGCGCCTGCTCTGCTCCAGTATTTCACGAGGTGCGGTTTCCGCCAACGGCAAATAAGTGGAGAGCGCCAGCACGCCGCCCAGCGGAGCGGCCTGGCGCAATGCGGTATGCAGCGCGATGGCTCCGCCCTGGGAAAAGCCGGCCAGAAAGATATTTTGCGGCGCAATGCCGTGCGCCGCTTCCCGGGCGATCAGGGTTTCCACCAGCGCTTGCGAGGCGCGGATGCCTGCGGCGTCCTGTTGCGCAGCCATGTTCTGACCGGTGATGTCATACCAGGCACGCATCACGAATCCGCCGTTGATCGTGACCGGGCGCATCGGCGCATGCGGGAAAATATAACGCACCGCGACGGGGAGTTTCAGTTCCTCCGCGACAGGCACGAAGTCCTGTCCGTCGGCACCCAAGCCATGCAGCCAGATGATGCTGTGCCCGGGATTCTTGCCGGTTTGTAAAATTATCGGGGAGTGCGTGTTGGCCATTTTTTATTACTCGGGTTCGGGGATGATCTCTCTCAATACCTGAAAGATCTCCCTGAAATTTTTCGGGGGTTTCCCCGTTTCGATTTCCTTTTGCGCATTGCGTATCAGCGTGCGCAGGCGTTGCGCATCGGCACCCGGATGGGCGGCTAGCAACTCGGTGAGTGCCGCATCACTTTCCATCAGCCGGTCGCGCCAGCGTTCCAGTTGGTGCATGTAGGCGATGTGATGCTGCGACTTGCCTTTCCATGCATCCAGTTTGGCGAGTATCGGTGCGGTATCCACGTCGCGCATAAGCTTGCCGATGTATTGCATCTGGCGGCGCTGCGCGCCGAATTTGTTGATGTTTTTCATCTCGCGTATTGCATCGCGCAGGTTTTCCGGGATGTCGAGCTGTGCAATCTGGTCCTTGCCCAGTTCGGTCAACTCCTTGCCGAGGTCGCGCAACTCATGCATCTGCTTCTTGATTTTGGTCTTGCTCGGGGGCAGGTCCTCCTCGTCATCCTCCGGCGCAGGCTGGTTGCGCAGGCCGCGTCCCCTGGTAGTCTGGCTATCCGACTTGCGCGGCTGGGTTTCAACGCGCGCAGGCGTGCGGATGACTTCCACACCGTCATCATCATGCTCTTCGGCATCATATTCGTCGCCGTCATCATCTTCGTCTTCGTAATCACCGAGATGGATGTGCAAAGGTTCGTCTTCGTCGTGGTCTTTTTTGTGCTTGTTCATGGCAATGGATGTGTCGTTACCTAATGTGCTGTGCCTGGCTGGATCGAATCCTGATGTGCCCAGCCTTTGAATGAATACCGGCGATACTGCTATGATACCGCCTTTCGCCAATTGCCCGCTTTGCTTATGAATGCCCTGGTAACCTCATCACCCCGTTCCCCCGACTCCGCTAGGGACAGATTTTCCCATTCCGAGGACAGTCTGCGCGATATCGCGCAGGCCATGCTGGACTATGCCAAACAGCGTGGCGCTTCTGCCGCCTCCGCCGATGTGTCGGTGGGTTTCGGCCAGTCCGTAACGGTGCGCCACGGCGAAGTCGAAACCATAGAATACAACCGCGACAAAGGCCTGAGCGTCACGGTCTACCTGGGGCAACAGCGCGGAAACGCCAGCACCTCGGACTTTTCCCCGCAGGCGGTGCGCGACACGGTGGATGCAGCGCTGTCGATCGCGCGTTATACCGCCAGGGACGATTGTTCCGGGCTGCCGGATGAAGACATGCTGGCGCGCGATTGTCCCGACATGGACCTGTATCACCCGTGGGATTTGCCGGTCGATGCCGCGATAGAGCTGGCGCAACGTTGCGAGCAGGCCGCGCTGGATGCGGACAAACGCATCAGTAATTCCGAAGGCGCGACCGTCAGCCTGCACGAGGCGCAATTCATCACCGCCAATAGCCTGGGTTTCATCGGCGGCTTTCCGACTTCGCGGCACAGCCTCAGCTGCGCGGTAATCGCCGGCAAGGATGACGCGATGGAGCGCGACTACTGGTATGTCGTGGCACGCGACGCCAGGGACATGATGGATGCGCAACAAGTCGGGCGCATTGCCGCCGAGCGTACCGTGCGCCGCCTGAATGCGCGCCAGATAGACACGATGCAGGTCCCGGTGTTGTTCGAAGCACCGATCGCATCCGGCCTGCTGGGCAGCTTTGTCGGCGCGGTGAGCGGCGGCAGCCTGTATCGCAAGTCTTCTTTCCTGCTCGATCGGATGGATCAGCAGGTATTTTCGCCGCACATCAACATCAGCGATGTGCCGGACATCCGAAAAGGGCTGGCCTCCAGCCCGTTCGATGACGAAGGCGTGCAAACCAGGCGCCGCAACATCGTCGAGAACGGCGTGCTGCGCGGTTATTTCCTCGGCAGTTATTCCGCGCGCAAGCTGGGTCTGCGCACCACCGGCAACGCAGGCGGCAGCCACAATCTGATCCTGCAGTCCGGCGAGCTGGATTTTGCCGGGCTGCTGAAACAGATGGGACGCGGCCTGCTCGTCACCGAATTGCTCGGCCAGGGCGTGAACCAGGTTACCGGCGATTATTCGCGGGGTGCGGCGGGGTTCTGGGTCGAGCACGGCGTGATCCAGTACCCGGTGCAGGAGATCACGATCGCCGGAAACCTGAAGGACATGTACCGCAACATCGTCGCGGTCGGCAACGACGTGCTGGTGCAGGGCTCGAAGCAGTGCGGGTCGATCCTGGTGGAAGGCATGACGGTGGCAGGGCGGTAAGGTTTGCTCTGGAGTGCGGTGACGCGTCACCGCGTTCTGGCTGCGTGGAAAGGCAGCTTGGCCGCACCCCCCCGCTTGCCCGGCACGTCTTTTGGTGACGTGGCTTTAGAGAATTATCCGAATGCGTAGATGACAAGGCGGTTGATGGTATAGCCGCCGATGGTCAGAAAAGCGAACAACAAGGTTGCCAGCAACAGGGGTTTGACACCGGCCTGGCGAATCGCGCCAACATGGGTACGCAAGCCCAAGGCAGCCATTGCGGTAGTGAGCAGCACGTTGTCGACCTGGATCAATGCATTCACCAGTTGGGCGGGAAGGAAATGCAGCGAATTCACTGCGCTCGCGGCGATGAAAAGCACGGCAAACCACGGGATCGTGATGTGCGGCTTGCCCCCCGTTTTCTCATCGCTTTGCGAGAATGACGACAGCACAAGCAGAAACGGCGCAAGCATCATCACGCGCAGCATCTTCTCAATAACGGCCGTCGATGCCGCGGCATCACTGACACTTTTGCCCGCAGCGACTACCTGTGCCACCTCGTGGATGGTGGAGCCGACAAAGATGCCATAGTACTTTTCGGACAGGTGCAAATAGGGAAACAGCAGCGGGTAAGTGAACATTGCCAATGTTCCGAATACCACTACGGTGGCCACCGCGACTGAAACCTTGTGCGCCTGGCCGCGCACGACAGGCTCGGTGGCCATGACCGCGGCGGCACCGCAAATGGCGCTGCCCGCCCCGATCAGTATCGACGACTGGTAATCCAGCTTGAACACGCGCTTGCCCAGCTGTACCGCGAGAAACAGGGTAAGGGTCACCATCAGCAAATCGATCAGGATACCTTCCCATCCAACGCCCGCGATCTGCTGAAAAGTGATGCGGAAACCATACAGGATGATTCCGGCACGCAGCAGCATGTTCTTGGAAAAGTCCACCCCCGTTGCGGTGTGTGGGGCGATCATGTTGAAAATGGTGTTTCCTGCCACGATGCCAAAAACGATGGACAGGGTGAGAGAGCTCAAGCCCAGATGCAGCACCCACGGCAATTGGGCCGCGACCAATGCGGCAGCTGCGATCGCCCCTGCCAGCAGGATGCCAAGCCACCAGGCCCGGTCTTGCAGGCGTCTGACGATGGGGCTGGTAAGGTTGGCATGGGTCATGGTTGGGTTCCTGGGTTGAATTTCGGCAAATGAAACTTCTGTTGAGGCGCAATATTAGGATTTGCTGTAACATAACTCCAATACATATATTTCATTCAGATATGAGAAATAGTTATGAATCTGCATTTGCTGCGCGTTTTTTTTGAGGTCGCCGACAAGCGCAGTTTTTCCCGCGCCGCGGAAGCTTTGTATATCAGCCAGCCTGCGGTCTCGAAGGCTGTGCGGGAACTGGAGCAACAGCTTAACCTGCCCCTGGTCGAACGCGGTGCGGGGGGCAACAAGGGTGCCAGGGGAATTCGCCTGACCGAAAGCGGCCAGGCAATGTTCGAGCATGCGCGCGGCATTTTTGCATTGGAGCGTGCTGCAATTGAAGATGTCCGGGCACGGATAGACCTGAAGCGCGGGCAATTGATAGTCGGCACCAGCACCACCATTGCAGGTTATTGGTTGCCGGCCTATGTGGCCAGGTTCCTTCAGCAATTTCCGTCAATTCAACTGAAAGTCCATGTAGGCAACACCATGGAAATCAGCGAGGCGCTGATAGACTGCAATATTGATGTGGCCCTTGTGGAAGGCATGGTTGACGATAAGCGCATCATTTCCACCCACTGGCGCGACGATGAGTTGCGTATCATCGCCCATCCGGACTCCAGGATTGCCCGAAAACGCAAGCCGGACGTGGCAAACCTGAATGAAGAGGTCTGGCTGATACGCGAGCCCGGTTCCGGAACACGCGAAGTCAGTGAGCGGGTGATGCGTGCGCACGACATCCAGCCCGGTCGCATCATCGAGCTTGGCAGCAACGAAGGTATCGCGCGCGCGGTTGCTGCGGGGCTGGGAGTGGCCATGGTGCCAACGCTGGTTGCGCGGGAGTTGCTGATGCTGGGCGAGGTCAAGGCTTTGCACTATCCCCCCAATGCACCCCTGCTCCGGCCCCTGTTTTTTCTGAAATTGGGGGAGCGCCCCTTGTCGCCCCTGGCACGGGCTTTCTACGAAATGCTTCAGTTGCAGAATCAGGGCAAATGATCACGTATGCATAGCGGCGGAAATCGTGGCGAGCGGTTTGGCGGCGGGGACGCGCAACAGGGTTGTGTTCCTTGCTTGGTTCATTGATGTTCCGGCCGGCCTGTTCCGGGTGAAGCCCAGGGGCCCGGACTGAACGGCCCGGGCAAGGCAATATCCGCGCCGGGATTCCTGCCGGCCCCGCCTGCATGGTAGAATTCGCGCCTTTCCAGTTCTCACAATTCAGGAATCAAGCCATGTTCTCCAGCCAAAAAACCATCGCCCTCACGGATCCGGAATTATGGGCCGCCATACAGAATGAAAATCGCCGCCAGGAAGACCACATCGAGCTGATCGCTTCGGAAAATTACACCAGCCCCGCCGTGATGGAGGCGCAGGGCAGCAAACTGACCAACAAGTATGCCGAAGGCTACCCGGGCAAGCGCTATTACGGCGGTTGCGAGTATGTGGACGTCGCTGAGCAATTGGCCATAGACAGGGCGAAGGCTCTGTTCGGCGCGGAATACGTCAATGTGCAGCCGCATTCCGGTTCGCAGGCGAACCAGGCGGTGTATGTGTCGGTGCTCAAGCCCGGCGACACGATACTGGGCATGTCGCTGGCGCATGGCGGCCACCTGACCCATGGCGCATCGGTGAACATCAGCGGCAAGCTGTATAACGCGATCCAGTACGGACTGAACGCGAATGAGGAAATCGACTACGACCAGGTGCAGGCGCTGGCAACGCAGCACAAGCCGAAGATGATCGTCGCGGGTGCATCCGCTTACTCTCTGGTGATCGACTGGAAACGTTTCCGCGCGATTGCCGACAGTGTGGGCGCATACCTGTTCGTGGACATGGCGCACTACGCCGGCCTGATCGCTGCGGGTATATACCCCAGTCCGGTCGGCATCGCGGATTTCGTCACGACCACGACACACAAGACCTTGCGCGGTCCGCGCGGCGGGCTGATCCTCGCCAGGGCCGAGCACGAGAAGGCGCTGAATTCGGCGATCTTCCCCGCGCTGCAGGGTGGACCACTGATGCACGTGATTGCGGCCAAGGCGGTGGCGCTGAAGGAAGCGGCAAGCCATGAATTCAAGGTTTACCAGCGCCAGGTGGTGGATAACGCGCGCGTGATGAGCAAAGTGTTGCAGGAGCGCGGCCTGCGCATCGTGTCCGGCCGCACCGACAGCCATGTGTTCCTGGTCGACCTGCAAGCCAAGCACATCACCGGCAAGGAAGCCGAAGCCGCGCTGGGGCACGCGCACATTACCGTGAACAAGAACGCGATCCCCAACGATCCGCAGAAGCCGTTTGTCACAAGCGGCATCCGCATCGGCAGCCCGGCGATGACCACGCGCGGCTTCAGGGAACTGGAAGCCGAAAAACTCGCGCACCTGATAGCAGACGTGCTGGACGCGCCGAACGACGATGCGGTGATCGCGCACGTGGTCGGTGAGGTGAAGAAGCTCACCACGCAGTTCCCGGTTTATGGAGCCTAAACAGGACTGAGGACTGAGGGACGAGGACTGGGTTAGGTGGAACATCGTTTTACTCAGTTCTCAGCACTCGCATCCCAGGCCTGAATTAAATATGAAATGTCCTTTTTGCAAAGGCGAAAAAACCCAGGTGGTCGACACACGCGAAAGCGAGGACGGCGACAGCATACGCCGCCGCCGCCGCTGCCTGACCTGCGACAAACGCTTCACCACCTATGAGATGGTGGAGTTGCGCATGCCCCAGGTGGTCAAGCAGAACGGGATGCGCAGCGAGTTTGACGAGGAAAAGCTGCGCACCAGCTTCAAGCGCGCGCTGCACAAGCGCCCTGTTTCGGCGGAGCTGGTTGAAGCCGCGATAGACAATGTCACACAGAAACTCCATGCCCTGGGGGAACGCGAGATCGGCTCGCGACAGGTTGGCGAGATGGTTATGAAGGAATTGCTCAAACTTGACAAGGTCGCCTACATCCGTTTTGCGTCGGTGTACAAGAGTTTCCAGGATGTCGGCGATTTTACCGAGGCCGTGGAGGCGGTGCGCAAGTCGCCCGCGCGCAGAGTCACGGCCGGCAGCGGCAAGCGAAAGAAGACCTGATATGCCCGCTGCGCAAGACAGCCGGTGGATGGCGCAGGCGCTGCGCCTGGCCGAGCAAGGTTTATACAGCACCAGTCCCAACCCGCGCGTCGGCTGTGTGCTGGTGGCGGATGGAAAATGCGTGGGCAGCGGCTGGCACAGGCGTGCCGGAGAGCCGCATGCCGAGGTACTTGCCTTGCGCGAGGCCGGAGACCAGGCGCGCGGCGCGACGGTATATGTGACCCTGGAGCCGTGCAGCCATCATGGCAGAACGCCGCCCTGTGCCGGGGCGCTGATTGCAGCCGGTGTCGCGCGGGTGGTGGTGGCAGTGCTGGATCCGAATCCCAAAGTGGCGGGAGCGGGTATCGCGAGATTGCGCGACGCCGGCATTGCGGTCGACTGTGGCCTGATGGAAGCGTCGGCACGCGGTGGCTATGCCGGGTTTTTCGCGCGCATGTCGCGCGGCACGCCGTTGCTGCGCAGCAAGATCGCGATGAGCCTGGACGGGCGCACGGCCCTGGCGAACGGTGTCAGCAAGTGGATCACCGGGGCGGCGGCGCGGCTGGATGTGCAACACTGGCGCGCGCGTTCCTGCGCGGTGCTGACCGGCATAGCCACCGTACTGGCGGACGACGCGCGGCTGAATGTGCGCGACATCATGACCGGGCGGCAACCGTTGCGTGTGGTGCTGGACAGCCGCTTGCGCATGCCTCTGACCGCCCGCGTGCTGCAAGGTGAGAGTGTGCTGATTTACACCGCTGTGCGTGATGCTGAAAAAATCGCGGTGCTGGAACAGGCGGGCGCGGTGGTGACTGTGCTGCCGGATAGTGATGGACGGGTGGATTTGAACGCGGTGCTGCGCGATCTGGCGCAGCGCGAATGCAATGAAGTGTTGCTGGAAGCCGGCAGCACATTGAACGGCGCAATGTTGCGCGCGGGGCTGGTGGATGAGTTGCTGCTGTATGTCGCGCCGCAATTGCTGGGTGACAGTGCCCGCGGCATCGCGCAGTTGGGAGAGCTGGTGAGTCTGGACCAGCGCGTCGATTTGAAATGGCAGGATGTGCGGCAGGTCGGGAACGATTTGCGCATCACGGCAAGGGTGGAAGGATGCCTCTAGAAATTCACTTTTACGGGATGAAGCACAAGAAGCCGCGCAGCGAATGACGAGGCATATCAGGTTAGATAGACAAGGAATGAGCGAGTACGCGACGCAGTGATTCGCCCGTAAAATGGATTTACAGAGGCATCCGAATGTTTAGTGGAATCATCGCCGATATCGGCAGCATCAAACAGGTGATCGTCCGGGACGGAGGGTTGCGCCTGGAGATTGAGACCAGCACGCTGGGTCTTGACGATGTGCTGCCCGGTGACAGCATCGCGGTGAATGGCGTGTGCCTGACCGTCGTTAAAATCGACGGCAGGCATTTCTGCACTGATGTGTCGCGAGAGACGCTGAATTGCACTGCGGGCCTTGATGCGCCGGGAGCCCCGGTGAATCTGGAAAAAGCGCTGCGCCTGGCCGACAGGCTGGGCGGGCACATGGTCAGCGGCCATGTGGATGGGGTGGGGGAAGTAGTGGCATTTACCGACCTCGGCGAAAGCTGGAAACTGTCGGTGCGCGCGCCGCAGGCGTTGGCGAAATTCATCGCAGTGAAGGGCTCGATCACGATCAACGGCGTCAGCCTGACCGTCAACCAGGTGAGCGGAAATGAATTCAGCTTGAACCTGATCCCGCACACGCTGTCGATGACCAACCTGAAAAATCTGCGCGCGGGCAGCCACGTCAATCTCGAAGTAGATCTGATCGCGCGCTATGTGGAACGAATGATGCAAGGAACCCAATGACTGGAATATCACCCGTAAATGAGATCATCGAAGAGATACGCGCCGGGCGCATGGTCGTACTGATCGATGAAGAAGACCGCGAGAACGAGGGCGACCTGGTTTTCGCCGCCGAATTCGTCACCGCGGAAAAGATCAACTTCATGGCCACGCATGGCCGCGGGCTGATCTGCCTGACGCTGACCGAGGCTCATTGCATGCAGATCGACCTGCCGCTGATGGTGCGCGAAAACGGTTTGCCGCTGGCGACCAACTTCACGCTTTCGATCGAGGCAGCAAGCGGTGTGACCACGGGCATCTCGGCGACAGACCGTGCGCGCACCATCCAGGTCGCGGCCGGCAGGAATGCCAAGCCGTCCGACATCGTGCAGCCTGGCCATATCTTTCCGCTGCGCGCGCAGAACGGCGGTGTGCTGGTGCGCGCCGGACACACCGAGGCGGGTTGCGATCTGGCCCAGCTGGCCGGACTGACGCCCGCTGCGGTGATCTGCGAAATTCTCAAGGATGACGGGGAGATGGCGCGCCTGCCGGACCTGATCGTGTATGCCAAACAGCACGGACTGAAGATAGGCACGATTGCCGACCTGATCGAGCACCGCAGCCAGAACGAGAAGCTGGTCGAGCGCGTGGCGCGGCGCAAGGTGCAGACCGCGTACGGCGAGTTCGACCTGGTGACCTACGTGGACAAGACCACCCAATTTACCCATCTTGCCCTGGTGAAGGGCGAGATCAGCCGGGATGCCGAAACCGTGGTGCGCGTGCACGAGCCGCTTTCGGTGATGGATTTTCTCGAGCAAACCGACCATGCGCATTCGATCAGCGTGAATCAGGCCATGGACAGGATCGGACAGTCGGCGGCCGGCGTGCTGGTGCTGCTGCATCGCGGCGAGAGTCCGCAGGATTTGCGCGCCCGCACCATTCCGGCGATTGGCGGCCAGCACACCGCACACTGGGACTCGCGCAGCTACGGTATCGGCGCGCAGATATTGCGCGACCTGAATGTCGGCAAGATGCGTTTGCTGGCCACGCCGCAAAAGATGCCAAGCATGACCGGTTTCGGTCTGGAAGTGGTTGGATATGCCGGCCACAAAAACCAAGGAGTGAATCAATGAGGGAGATGGGGCAAGATCTCGCGGGCCGCGACCTGCGCGTCGGCATCGTGCAAAGCCGTTTCAACACCGAAGTGTGCGAAGGCCTGCTGGGCGCATGCCGGGCGCAACTGGTGCAGCAGGGCGTGCGCGAAGACAATATCACGTTAGCGACAGTGCCCGGTGCGCTGGAAATTCCCCTGGTGTTGCAGCGCATGGCAATGAGCGGCAGGTTCGACGCACTCATCGCACTGGGCGCGGTGATACGCGGAGATACTTATCATTTTGAGATAGTGGCAAACGAATCCGCGCGCTGTGTGGGCGAAGTGCAACTGCATACCGGGGTACCTATCGCCAACGCGATCCTGACCACTGACACTGACGAGCAGGCAATCGAACGCATGCACGTCAAGGGTGGCGAAGCCGCGCTGGTGGCGATCGAGATGGCCAACCTGCTGCGTGGACTGGCATGAGCGCCAAAGACATGAACGCCCGGGAAACCAGTGCGGGAGAAGGCAAAAAATCCCCGAACAAGAGCCCGCGCCACCGGGCGCGCGAACTTGCCCTGCAGGGTATCTACCAATGGCGCGTCACTGCGGGTGACGAGGCGAAAATCGAAAAACAGATCCATGCCGAAAAAAATCTGGGCCGTTACGACAAGGAGCTGTTTTCCAGATTGTTGCGCGGCTCATTAAGCCTGCACGACGAATTGGAGGGGCTGCTTGCCCAGCACATCGACCGGCCGCTGGAGGAACTGAGTCCGGTCGAATTCGCGGTATTGTTGCTGGGCGCGTTTGAATTATCCCGGCAGGTTGAAGTGCCCTACAAGGTGGTCATCAATGAAGCTGTCGAATTGGCCAAGACTTTTGGCGGGACCGACGGCCATAAATTCGTCAACGGCGTGCTTGACAAGCTCGCTCCGCAATTGCGCGCCCTGGAATTTGCTGTTCATGGCAAAGTATGAGAGGTTCCTGAATTTTTTCGGTGCGCAGACAGATCTGCGCTTTGGATAAAGCGGCGACAAGCCAGCGCACCCCAAAACACCGATATTTCCGCATGACTGAATTCGATCTGATCCGGCGCTACTTCACCCGTGCCACACCAGGGGCATTGCTCGGCGTGGGCGACGATGCGGCCCTGCTGCGGGCAAGTGCAGGCAGTGTGCTGGCGGTATCCAGCGACATGCTGGTAAGCGGAACGCATTTTTTCCCGGATGCCGAACCGTTTTTGCTGGGACACAAGACACTGGCGGTGAATCTTTCCGACATGGCGGCGATGGGCGCGCAACCGCGCTGGGCGACACTGGCGATCGCACTGCCCAGTGCAGATAATGCAGGGGCAGATGAGGCGTGGCTGGAAAAATTCAGCGCGGGCTTCTTTTCATTGGCGCAGCGCTACGGGGTGGAACTGGTGGGCGGCGATACCACACGCGGCCCGCTCAACCTGTGCGTGACCATCATGGGCGAGGTTCCGCAGGGCGGAGCTCTGCTGCGCAGCGGGGCACAGGCCGGTGATGAAATCTGGGTGTCGGGGTATTTGGGAGACGCGGCCCTGGCCCTGGCGCATCTGCAGGGGCGCATCGTGTTGTCGGGAGCCGATCTGGATATCTGCGCGCAGGCTTTGCATCGCCCCCAGCCGCGTGTCGAACTCGGGTTGGCCTTGCGCGGCATCGCATCCAGCGCGATCGATATTTCCGACGGCTTGCTCGCCGATCTCGGGCATATACTCGAAGCATCGCGAATGGGTGCGCAGATTGACCTTGTGAAACTTCCGGCCTCCCGGCCGGTGTCCGGATATCTCGGGCAGCAGATGGGCATGCAATGTGTGCTGTCCGGGGGTGATGATTATGAACTATGTTTTACCGCGCACCCCGCGCGCCATGCCGAAATATCCGGCATCTCAGCCAAACTGAAACTGCCGTTGACGAACATCGGAACTATCGTTGCGCAGCAGGGATGCATCGTGTTCGATGCGGCGGGAAATCCACTCGAGCTTGAAAGGGCAGGTTATGAACATTTCAGATGAGTTGTCCGGTGAGCTGCTGGTCAAGCCCGGCTGGCGATTTTTGTTCAGTCATCCCGCGCACTTCGTGTCATTCGGTTTTGGCAGCGGTCTGGCCCGCAAGGCCCCGGGCACGTTCGGCACGCTGGCGGCATTTCCGCTGTATTGGCTGACCGCACCTCTCCTGTCGAACCGGCAGTTCATGCTGGCATTGGTGCTGGCTTTTGCCATTGGTGTATGGGTGTGCGGTTACACCGGAAAAAAATTGGGCGTGGCGGATTACGGCGGCATAGTCTGGGACGAGATCGTGGCAATGCTGCTGGTATTGTTTTTCACGCCGCCCGGCTGGTATTGGGCGCTGCTGGCCTTTGTGCTGTTCCGTTTTTTCGATATCCTCAAGCCGCCGCCAATACGACACTTCGACAGCAACTGGCATGGCGGCCTGGGCGTCATGTTTGACGACCTGCTTGCTGCCGGTTATGCCCTGATGTGCATCGCCCTGCTCAAGAGTGCGCTGATTTGAGCCGTTTTTTCGCGCAATGGATTTGTATTGCGCTGCTGAGCGCAAGCGTAACGGCCCTCGGTGAACCCTCCCGTCCCGCGCCAGACTCTGTGCCTGGCCTGGCAAAGCATCAGGCGGACCCCGGACGGGAATTCTCTGCCAGAGTGATTGTGGTGCTGGACGGTGACACGGTATTGATCCGGCGCCCGGGCGGGCTGCTAAAGATCCGCCTGGCCGGGATAGACGCACCGGAGAAAGACCAGGCTTTCGGCGCTGATTCCAGGAATTCCTTGTCCGATATGGTGAAGGGCAGGCGGGTGAATGTCGCCGGTCAGGCCGTGGACCAGTACGGGCGCATGGTCGCGAAGCTCAGCGTGGACGGACTGGATGTGAACGCCGAGCAGGTTCGCCGCGGCATGGCATGGGCTACGGTAGGGTGGCGGCAAAGCCGTCCGGCACCCGTTCCCCCTGCGGGGGCTTATTCCAGCCACCACAGCAACCAGGCCTTGATCGTGCTGCAGGATGAAGCCAGGCATGCCGCGCGCGGCTTGTGGGCACAGAACGATCCGATGCCTCCCTGGAGATGGCGAAAATTGCATCCCGCGACACAGTCCGGCCCGGTCGTGGTACCCGCTTCACCGGCAACAACCCCTGGGGCTGGTACAGGCTGCGGTAAAAAGCGGCGTTGTTCGGAGATGATCTCGTGCGAGGAAGCGAAACATTATTTTCTGGAGTGCGGCGTCAAGTCGCTGGACGGCAACGGTGACGGCATGCCCTGCGAGAGTTTGTGCGTGCCGCGGGAAAAAATCAAAAACTGACGGCGCGGCACCCCTGCGCGTCGCAGCGCAATGCCGTTGCCTGCTGATCCCAGTCGCTCAATACCCAGCGTTCGCAAAGATGTCCGTCCACGGTGTGTGCGTGCCGTTTTGGGCGGTGAGTGTGGCCGTGGATCAGGCGCGGGTAATGATGTTCCCGCAGCAATGCGGCGACCGCGTCGTCGTTCACGTCCATGATCGCGCTATCCTTGTTCTGCTTCGCCGAAGTGCTTTGCCTGCGCAGCTGTTCTATATAGGATTTGCGCGCCGCGAGCGGCTGGGCGAGAAAGTTTTTCTGGAATTCCGCATCATGTACCTGTGCGCGAAATTTCTGGTATTCGACATCATCGGTGCATAGCTTGTCGCCATGGCTGAGCAGCGTCGGTGTGCCATACATGTCTAGCGGGGTCGGGTCGCCAAGCAGGGTTGCGCCTGCCGCCTGCGCAAGCGCATCGCCCATCAGCAGGTCGCGGTTGCCGTGCATCAAGTAGATCCGGGTGCCGTGCGCCGCAAGGCCATGCAGCGCACCGATCACCCCGGCATGAAAAGGATCGTGCATGTCATCGTCGCCGGCCCAATATTCAAACAGGTCGCCGAGGATGTAGAGCGCTTCGGCGCGCGGCGCGGGCGAGGTGATGAAACGGCGGAACGCCGCGATGCTGTGCGGGTGGTCGGCGCTGAGGTGCAGGTCGGAGATGAGAAGTGTGTGTGGCATTTACGGCGGGGAATAAAAGTGCCCTTTCCCACCCCCTCCCGCGCATGCGTGGGAGGGGAGCGCGATAGCCCGAGAGGGGGATTACTTCACCACTTCCGCTTTGGTGATGATGACGTCTTCCAGCGGCACATCCTGGCTGCCGGTCTTCACCTTGGCGATCGCGTCGACCACTTCCTTGCCCTCCACAACCTTGCCGAACACGCAGTAGCCCCAGCCATCCTGTCCGGGGTAGTCGAGGAAGCCATTGTCCTTGACGTTGATAAAGAATTGCGCGGTGGCGGACTGCGGGTCGCTGGTGCGCGCCATCGCGACCGTGTAGATGTCGTTCTTCAAGCCGTTTGCGGCCTCGTTCTTGATGGGGGGGTTGGTCTTCTTCTGCTTCATGCCCGGTTCGAAGCCGCCGCCCTGGATCATGAAGTTGCCGATCACGCGGTGAAAGACGGTGCCGTTGTAAAATCCGCTGTTCACATAGTCAAGGAAGTTCTTGACCGTGACCGGCGCTTTGTCGGCATTCAGTTCGATAGTGATGATGCCTTTGTTGGTGTGCAGTTTGACCATGGTTTTCTTGCCCTGAGTTAAAGAATGAGAGGATTGCATCGCGCAGCACAGCAGCAGTGCGAACAATGCGGTAAAAAGTCGTTTCATGTTATGCGGCTCCTTCGTAAATGATTTTCCAATTGCCGCCCTGTTTGATCCAGTATTGGCGCTTCTTCATGCGGTTGGACAGGTTGCTGCTGCTGTAGTCCTGCAGGAAATCGACCACCACCAGATCGGGTTGCTCCGGATAGGTGAACATGCTGATATTGCTAAGGTTCACCTTGACCCAGGATTTCGCGCTGTTTACCTGTTGTTTTTGTCTCGCCCATGCGGCGAAATTCATGTTGCCGCTGGAGAAATCACGGGAATAATGCTTGAGGTAGCCATTCGTGTCCAGGCTGGCCCAGTCCTTGCGCCATTGTTCGACGGCTTGAGCCAGTTGATTGCGCTCGCCCAAGTCTTGGGCGCTGCTCCAGTCGATATGGTTGGCGATGATGACGGGCGTGATGCCGACCTGAAGATAGGGCGCCAGCCTGTTCAGGTCGTCGTTCGCCAGCGCCACGCAGCCGTTGCTGGCGCGCGGCGGGCGGCTATAGGTGTCCCTGGGCGTGCCATGCAGCCAGATTCCTTCTCCGGTGTGCCCGTTTTTGCGGTCCCATTCATTCGGGTAGTTCAGCGGGAAGGCGCCGTCGCCATAGATATCCGCAAGCTTGCTTTTCGGCAATTCCGCTTTTACAAAGTAGACGCCGATAGGGGTGCGCTGATCGCCCGAGGAAAGTTTTTCGGTGCCGAGCTTGCCGATGGTGACGTAGAAATCGGTGACATAACGCGGTTCGCCATTCACATTCTCATAAACGAATAATGTGGCACGACTGGTGTCCACGACCAGGGCGTATTTCTGTTGCGCATCCATTTGCCACAAAAACCGCGGCACCAGCTTCGTGTCAGACTGCGACATGACCCGTTGCAT
>JAJZEQ010000186.1 GCA_021851345.1 Pseudomonadota bacterium | reverse complement strand
GCAGTGATGGCCCGTTTGTCGATGAGGCGGGCGGTAGGTGTACGTCCAATGGCCTGCATGTCCTCGACAAAACCACTCAGTTCGGTCAGGTCCTGCGTGATCTTTGGTGGCGCGACGAAAGTGCCCTTGCCTCGCCGGATTTCAATCAGGCCGCGACTTGCTAGGTTCTGGATTGCTTTGCGAACGGTTGTGCGACTTACTTCGAAGCGCTGGATCAGGCTGTCTTCGGGGGGAAGCTGACTCCCGGGTGGTAAGCTGCCATCGGAGATGCTTGATGCGAGCACCGTTTCAACCTTGGCGTAAAGTGGGAGCGAATTATTGTTATCGGTATGCACGCAGGCATAGTGACGTAATGATGTCATATTGTCAAACGCGGCTCAATGGGGAGGCTTATATTTGGAGTTGCTGCCTTCCAGCTCGAAATCATATTCTCGCTCAGTCTTGTCGTCAGCTCCTTACAGGAATGAATAAAATGGCTTGCAAACATGGCAATAGTCGGCCATTATTGTGACTATAGGCATGTGACTATGGGACTAATGCGATGGATAGCAATCAAATTTCAAAATCTGAGTTCAAAACAAAAGCACTCGAGTATTTTCGCCAGATTGAAGCCTCCGGCGAAAGCATCATTGTGACTGATCACGGCAAGCCTGCTTTAGAAGTACGCCCATTTCGGGGCCATAGCCGTCATCCCCTCGATGTATTGCGTGGTTCAGTGGTGCGCTATGACAATCCAACGGAGCCAGTGGCTGTGAACGACTGGGATGCCGCACAGTGATTGTCCTTGATACTCATACCCTCGTATGGTGGGTAACGGGCGACGCGACACTCAGCAAGAAAGCGAAATCCGTGATAGAGCGCGAGCATGACGGCGGCGAAATTATAGTTTCTGCCATCTCAGCCTGGGAAATAACAATGCTGGTTGAAAAGGATCGTCTCGTACTGTCAATGGATGTTAGCAGTTGGCTTGCCACTGTTGCGGAAATAGAGGGCGTTAAGTTCCTTCCAGTAGATGTGGAAATCGCGAATAAATCGGTTGTTCTGCCAGGAGAATTTCACAAAGACCCTGCAGACCGCATGATCGTAGCAACCGCGCGCAAATTGGCTGTTCCTGTGGTAACGAAGGACGAAAAAATACAATCCTACCCACATGTGAAAACGATTTGGTGAGTTAAATTGAATGACAATTTGTTTTTTTGGAATTCCTATATTGAATGCTTGAGATGGACTTGGATGCATCCAAGGTGGCTGTATTCAAGGCTGGAACTGCTCTCAAGGGAGTTGTGAACGGTGTGAAGAAGTAATTGTGCTAACGGTAGCTGCAAGGTTGCGGCAAAAGAGGCAGAGGTAAAAGCGATTGAAGCGGAAAAACCGAAAATGGGTTCAACGCCAAATTCATCAGCGGATTATGGGAAATTATTTTAATTATTTTCTGATTCTGTGCCTGCAGTTCGGCACGCAAGTACGAGTTTGCATTACCGCCGCGCTAGAGTTGCATCCCTCTGAATCCTGATGATAATTCGATGGTGAATTTTGAAAGTATGATTGAAATGCTTAATGCAGTACCGTTGATGCCCCACAGCATTTCTTGAACTTCTTACCGCTGCCGCACGGGCATGGATCGTTGCGCCCTACCTTGGGATGCTCGCGCTGGAAACTGGTGGCGATAGTACGCTCTGCCATTGCCGTGCGATAGGGCTGCCAGAACCGGTAAATCCAGGCAACACTGGCAGGAATCTGGTTGGACAGCGCTTCGCGTTGTTCTGGAGTATCGGTTAGTTCCTCTTCTTCTGGTGTGACTTCGTCTGTTCCGAGCAGATAGATCGGTCGCAACACCTCTGTACTGCCCGGTTCATCAAAAAAAGCGTTCCAGCTCTGGCGTTGAGGATCAATGCCGGACATGTATCCATAAGCCCACATCTCATCATTGGTGTATTCATGGGGACTGTCAGGATAGACAGTGGTGTCGAATAACGGCTCGAATGCGTCAGGGTCTTGCTGCAAGCTCCAAATGATGCCGTTCAAATGCCGCATAATCAGGCCGGTAATCCGTTCAGCTTGTGTAAAAGTATCGAATGTTGGCTCGTCTTTTTCGGTCGGCCCCCATACACTGGGTAGCCATTCACTGGGTTTGACTGCCCCATCACCGTCAAACGCATGGTGATGTGGAACCAGTCGAGCAGATGTTCGGGTTCCGGGCTGAGTATGAGTATGCCGTTTTGGTGACCAACACCGACTACGAGATTCTCAGCTTGGGCCAGCTCTACCGTGATCGGGCGGATGCCGAGAATGTCTTCGACGAGCTAAAAAATCAGTGGGGCTGGGGTGGCTTCACCACGCACGATCTACATCGCTGCCAGCTGGCAGCGCGTGCGGTGGCCTTGATTTACAACTGGTGGAGCTCGTATGTGCGATTGGCGAATCCGCAGGCACATCGTGAGGCGATCACCAGTCGCCCGTGGTTGATGTCTTCGGTGGGGTGCAGAACGGAACACGCCGGGCAGACGACGATTACGTTGACGGGGCTGCACGCTGATTTCGCCAAAGCACGGGCAGCGCTCATGCGTGTTTCTGCCTTACTTCAGGAATGAGTTGTTCGTGCTACGGAGCAGTTAAACCCCACCACCGTTTGGCTGCTCGTCTGCGACCACCTCAAGCGTGTTATTGCCAGCATTGGTCCCCCACAAAATATCCGATTGCTTACAAATCTTGCCAATGGGGTCGGTTAACTGCGTTTTTTAGGTTCATTTGGCATATGGTACGGTTCTGACTCGATCGATACGACAATATACGAGACGATATATCACTGGCGTAATCGTTTACTGGATGATGCCGGATTCACGGGTCCCGGCATCAGAATCGAGCGCCGCGTGCATCTTGTGCGATGCAATGCCGCACTGATTGACCTGCGCAGTTTGGTTGCCCAGCATCCGATGCTTGTCGATGCCACGGACTATACGCTCACGCAGCAGGTGGGCGGAAGATTGCACCGTGAAGGTCATCCAGGGTTAGTAACAATGTCGGCACGTTGCGCAGGAGACGTGTACGCAGTCATGAATCCTGAAGTGCTGTCCAATCCGCGCCCTAACTGCTATCTCACATACACCACAACGGAAAACGGAGTTGAAGTGGAACGAGCCCCGGGAGAGCTGCTGTTTTCTGTTCCGTGAGAATGTCCGTCTACAATTTCGTGAAAATGCTCTTCACTTGCTAGTGCCATTGGTGTGTGAGATATCCTTGGTTCATGCAGAAAGTAAAAGGCTTGGCCGGAGCCAAGCCAGCCCACCCCTGATATTGCAAGTTGGGTAATGCGAACCGCTACTTGTCTAATTAGCGGATTTGCCGGCAAATATAACCATGAAACAGAGCACGATAAATGGCAGCATGACAAAAATAATCGGGAAATAAGGCAAGTTCGTCATTAATGTTGACACGAGAGCACCTCCAAAAAAGTTAAAAGAAGTCAATAAACACGCTCAAGAGGACGGTAGGAACGTGTGAGGCATATGCCGTAAGTCACGTTAAGTTAAATAACCACACTTGTCAAATGGATATATGATCAACGGCCAGGGCGTAAGCTGTGTGTCCTAATGAAATGAGCGTTGGGGGCTGATGACTCAACGGACAAAGTCAATCCAGTATTGAGTTGCAGTTATTTTTCACATCAATTTAAACTGCGATTTTTAAGATATCTCGCATCCCATGCAAAAAAATCCCCTGAGCCTATGGCATCAGGGGAGAACGTCCCGACTGGTTGTCAAGACAACACGTTTAAAAAGGCAGGAACGTGTTTCGGCTAGCGCCAAGGACACAATAAATATACTAACCATGATTGTCAAATGGTCTTTGTCTCGATAAAGCAGGCAGTCGACTCTGACAACACATCACCCTTGCGCAGTAGCCCTAACAGGGAGGACTGCTTCGGCCTGCCTTGCCGACCAACCCCGGTGGACCCAACACTCTGGTCACTGGAGCCGCCATTTGAACCGGACAACCGTGCGCTATTGCAGGCAGTACAACAGCGATTTCCCAAGCCCGGGAAATGATCGAAATTGAGTTTTTATATTCAACCTCGACCGGTTTCAGTCATTCGAAACGTCAAAAATGGCTGTGGTTTTTTTACAACATCCGCTTGATAACCATTTTACAATAATGGTTATTGTTATAACATCCGCGCTGGCAACTTCAATTTGCCAATAGCAGCAAAAAAGCTGCAATTTATTAAAACCATTAAATGAGGGGTTCATCATGAAGAAAATTTCAGGTGCAGGAATAATAGCCTGTATGTTATTTGCGTCTGGCGCGCAAGCAGCCATAACCGATGTTGACGG
>JAJZEQ010000095.1 GCA_021851345.1 Pseudomonadota bacterium | reverse complement strand
CCGGGCTTTAGCTTGGTGAGGGGTATGCCAAATTGCTCGGCGACGTGATAGCCGAACGGGGTGGCGCCGATCTTGGGTATCGAAAGACCGCCGGTGGCGATAACCAGCGATTCAGAATTGAATTCGCCGCGCGAAGTGTCGATGTGGAACTTCACCCTCTCCCCTGGCCCCTCCCCCGCCTGCGGGGAATAGGAAATTTCGCCGACCTCGCAGTTCATGAAGCTCTTAACCCCGGCCGCCTCGCATTCACCGCGCAGCATGGCGATCACGGCTTCCGACTCGTCATCGCAGAACAATTGGCCCAGGGTTTTTTCGTGGTAGCCGATGTTGTGTTTTTGCAGCAGCGCGATGAAATCCTGCGGCGTGTAACGCGCCAGCGCAGAACGGCAAAAGTCCGGATTGGCGGAAATGAAATTCCCCGGTTTGGTGTTGATGTTGGTAAAGTTGCATCGTCCCCCGCCGGATATGCGGATCTTTTCCGCGAGCTTTTTGGAGTGATCCAGCAATACCACGGAACGTCCGCGTTGCCCGGCCTGGATGGCACACATCATTCCTGCTGCGCCGGAACCGATAATAATCACATCTGTTTTCATGTTTGTTTGCGTGGCTCATACGAGCGTTGGTTAATGGGCATATTGTTTGGCGAAGGCCGTGATTGCATTGCGGTACTCGACCAGGCCGACCGCCGCGCTATTGCTGTGTTCACCGCCCCTGATCAGAACGAGTTGTTTGGGCTGCGGTGCGGCGTCGAAGAGTCGTTGTGACATTTCCACGGGCACTCTTCTATCCCAGGTCCCATGGATCAGCAGTACCGGAATTTTGAGTTGAGTTATTTTTTTCAGGGAATCAAAGCGCTGGTTGAGCAGCCAGTCCACGGGAAGCAGCGGGTATGTCAACCTGCCCATATCCGTCATCGAAGTGAAGGTGCTTTCAGCAATCAATCCTGCCGCCTCGGGATGGCGAACGGCCAAGTTGATTGCGACTGCCCCACCCAGAGAATGGCCGTAAATGATAATTTTCCCGGGACTGACACCGCGCTTCCCGACCAGATATTGCCAGGCCGCCTCGGCATCCTCATACACTTTAGCCTCGCTCGGGCTGCCGCCGTTGCTATTGCCGAATCCGCGGTAATCCGGAAGCAGCAAATTGAAGCCGTAATTATGCAAACGCAGCGCATGCTCCAGATTGTTGCCGATATTGCGGTCATTGCCGTGCAGATAAAGCAGCGTCTCCGCGTTTTCCCGATCTGCGGGTAACCACCAGGCCTGCAATTCGCCACGATCCTGCCCGCTGCCGACCGGGATGAGCAACTCCTCGAATTTCATGCCCAGACGATCCGGAGTGGTTTGCAGAATGGGCGTCGGCTCGAATATATGCTCACGCTGCGTATTCCACATATAAACGCAGATGACCAGATATGCCGCTGCGATTGCAGACACAGAGATGATTAGACGCCGCTTCCAGACATGCATCATCACGCCGTCCCCTCCAGTTTTTTCCACAAGCAGCAACCCTGGCTGGCCTTGTCAATATCGGCAAGTTGCTGCATATGCACGGCCAATTCTTCAGCGCTGGGTTGCAGCACGCGCAGTTTTGGCCGCGGCGCATCGGTGTCCAGCACAACGGGTTTGCTAGCCCTGGGTGCATCATCCCCAAGCAGGCTTTCCTGTCCGCGCGTCATCGCAAAATATACCTCGGCAAGCAACTCGGTATCCAGCAATGCGCCGTGCAGACTGCGATGCGCGTTATCAATTTCATAGCGGCCGCACAACGCGTCCAGGCTGTTCTTCTTGCCCGGGTGCATCTCGCGCGCGACCTTGAGCGTATCCACCACCGCGTTTTGCAACGGTGGCATCCCGATCAACTCCAGTTCGTGATTAAGAAAGCCGATGTCGAACGGCGCGTTGTGGATGATGAGTTCGGCACCCGCTATGAATTCCAGAAAACCGGGCGCGATGTCCGCGAACTTCGCTTCGTTCTGCAACCGTTCATAGGTCAGGCCGTGTACCGCCACCGCGCCGGCATCGATCTCGCGTTCCGGGTTGAGGTAACGATGAAAACGGCGCAGCGATACCCTGCGCCCGTCCAGCTCTATCGCCGCCAGTTCGATGATGCGATGGCCCTGCCTGGGATCCAGCCCGGTCGTTTCTGTGTCCACCACAATCTTACGCATTGCCTTGTTCCTGTATCAATTCCACCCCCCTGTTCGCCAGCTCGTCGGCGCGCTCGTTGCCGTCGTGTCCGGCGTGGCCCTTGACCCATACCCATTCGACCCGGTGTTGCGTCGCCAGCGCGTCCAGCCTGCGCCACAGGTCTTCGTTCTTCACCGGTTTCTTGTCGGCAGTCTTCCAGCCGCGCTTTTTCCAGTCATGTATCCAGATGCTGATACCCTGCTGCACATATTTCGAGTCGGTATGCAGCCGCACATGGCAGTGACGTTTCAAGGCTTCCAGCGCGGCAATCGCGCCCATCAGCTCCATGCGGTTGTTGGTGGTATGCACTTCGCCGCCAAACAATTCACGTTCCTTGCCCCTGGTGCGCAACAGCGCCCCCCACCCGCCCACTCCGGGATTGCCCTTGCATGCGCCATCGGTAAAGATCTCAATCGGGTCGGTGCCGGATGAAGCCAGCACGGCTGGCGCTTTACCCGTTGCGGATGCTGCGTCTTTGCTCATTACTTATCCATCTCGCTGTGATGTGTGATTTTATTGTTCAACTTCGGTGAAACCGGCAGCAACTTGCTCACCAATCCCTCATTCCATTTGGGCTTGATCAACCGCATCCCGTGCACGCGCTTGACCGCATGCAAAAAATATACGCCGCCGCTCACTGCCCACCAGCGGTCGCCCGCCGACTCGATAAAGGCGAAGCGCTCCAGCCATTTCGTTGTATGAAACGGGGGCGCATAGGCGGCAAAGCGTCCGCCAGCCACCTCGAAACCCAGCAACGCCAGCCAGTCCTTGATGCGTGGCAGCGAAATGAAATTGCCCTGCCAGGGATACCCCTCCCGCCCGACCAGGACACGGTGCACCCCCCACAGACTGCGCGGATTGAAGCCGCTGATGAGCAGGTTGCCCTCTGGTCGCAGCACTCGCGCCACCTCGCGCAACACCTCGTGCGGGTGTTCGGAAAACTCCAAAACATGCGGGATCAGCACCAGATCCAGGCTGTCGCTGTCGAACGGCAATTCCGTGCAAATCAGGCGCACATCAGACACTTTATTGGCAAAACAATCAGTCATGCGTCCAGCCGAACCAACCATCCCCGAGTTGCCGGCAATGGCGCTGCCGGCCGATTGCGCGAGCAAGTCCGATGCGGGAGTACCCGCAACACTTGGATCCGTCATGCCGTATTGTGCCCGCACGGCTTTCCCTGTCTGATTCCCCCCGCTGATACGCAATGGCATCCGGTTGCCATACAAAAAATCGTGCTCGGGCAAACCCAGCTGCAACGCGTTGTAGCCAAATATACCACTGACAGTACGGTCGAAATATGCCTGCTCGCGCGCCAGCACATAGCCGCCCTGCGGAGTCGCGAACCACTCGCTCAAGCTTTTCGCAATTAATTTACAATTAGGCATTGCTTCCGTTCCACTTGCTCTACAATCAGATATTGTTTTAGTTGCACTTGCTCAATGACTTCCAACCCCATCTTTCAAATCACCGCCATTCCCGCCCTGCAGGACAACTATATCTGGGCCATCCACAACGACCATCGTGCCGTGGTGGTCGATCCTGGCGAAGCCGAACCGGTGCTTGCCTTCCTGACTTCGCGCAGCCTGAAGCTGGAATCCATCCTGTGCACTCATCGCCACGCCGACCACATCGGCGGTATCGCAGAATTGCGCGAAGTATACAACGTGCCGGTGTATGGGCGGCGACATCCGAATAACCCGCATATCACCAATGACCTGCGCGAGGGCGACAGACTCGGACTGGAGACTTTCGGGATAGAGTTCGGCATCATCGAGATCCCCGGACACGTCGACGACCATATCGCGTTTATCGCGCCGGGAATATTGTTCTGCGGCGACGTGCTGTTCGGAGCGGGCTGCGGCAGGAACTTCGAAGGCACTCCGGGACAACTGTTCCATTCCCTGCAACGCCTGGCCCAGCTCCCCGATTCCACACTAGTGTATTGCGCCCACGAATATACCGCCGCCAACCTGCGCTTCGCTCTGGCCTGCGAAGCGGATAACCCCGCCCTGAAACAACGCATCACGACCACCGGGCAACTGCGCGCGGCGAACCAGATCACCCTACCCTCCACGATCGCGCTGGAAAAAGCGACCAACCCCTTTCTGCGCTGCGCTCAACCGGAAATCATCCGCACGCTGCAACATCGCGGCCTGACAGACACCAGC
>JAJZEQ010000060.1 GCA_021851345.1 Pseudomonadota bacterium | reverse complement strand
GCACCATACTCTGTTGCAGCACCAGTTCCAGCTCCGCGGAAGACGCACCGCGCGGCGTGTCTATGCCCGCCACCAGCCAGGTGTCGATGTGGGGGTCGAGAGCCGCCACCACCCCCGCCATATCCTTGTCTTTGAGCATGGCAAATACTGCCCAGGTATGCGGGCACGGCGGCAGGCCCGCCAGATTCTGCGCCAGCGAACGCGCCGCATGGGGATTGTGTGCCACATCAAGGATCAGCGCGGGCTTGCCCGGCACGAACTGGAAACGCCCGGCAAGATTCACTTCAGCCAGCCCGCGCCGCACCGCCCCCATGCTCACAGGCAAACGATCCTTGAGTGCATCGAGCGCCGCCAGCGCCGCGCTGGCGTTGTGCAACTGGTATGCGCCGCGCAACGCCGGATAGGGCAGCGCATTGCGCGAGCCGACCTTGCTGAAATAATCCCACTGTCCCTGGTGCGGGTTGAAACCGAATTCATTGGCGATGCACCACAACTCTGCGCCAACCAGCTGCGCCTGAGCGCGTATCGCCTGCGGCACATCGGCGTCCGCGCAGATCGCGATCTTGCCGCTGCGCATGATTCCCGCCTTTTCATAGGCAATCGCCTCGCGCGTATCGCCCAGGTAGTCGGTGTGGTCGATGTCCACGCTGGCAATCACCGCGCAATCGTTCTCGAACACATTCACCGCGTCCAGCCTCCCGCCCAGGCCAACTTCCAGAATGGCGACATCCACCTTGTGCGCGATGAAGCACTGCATTGCGGCCAAGGTGCCAAACTCAAAGTAAGTCAAAAGAATTTCAGACGATTGCCCCCCCTCCCCCCGGGGGATAACCAGCGACTTGGTGGGCGTTGTTTGCCCGCCTAGTCGAATGGCTAGTTGTTCCATCAGGGTTGGGGAGGGGGTGAGGCTGCCAGAATCCAGATTTTGAGGTTTGCGCGCCTGTTCGATCATCTCAAATGAAGCGCACAACTCCGCATCGCCGGCCTGCTGCTTGGCTATGCGCACACGCTCGTTGTAATGCAGCAGATGCGGGGAGGTGTAGCAGCCGACCCGGTAACCGGCCGCGTGCAGCATGGATTCCAGCATCGCGCACACCGAGCCCTTGCCATTGGTGCCGCCGACCACGATGATCGGAAAATCAGGTTGAAGGTTGAGCCGTTTCTTGACTTGCGCCACGCGCTCCAGGCCAAGCGCGATGGTCTTGGGGTGCAGGGATTCGAGGTAGGTTAGCCAGTCGGCTAAGGTAATAGGCATGTTGTTTTGTAGGACGTCAATAAGCGCAGCGCATTCGCCCTACGTTACTTTTAATTTGGCGAAGCATCTCCTCCGACGATTGGATGGAAATTATCGTCGGGCGGGCTGATATAGCCATGAGAATTTAGTCGCCCAGTAGTAGCGAATTGTTCTCCCATATTTGGATCTTCTCGGTACGAACCTGTACTTTGTTCAGGTTCGTGACGTAATAATCGAAGTGCTAAGACTGCGCCAAAAACGGGCACCACCCAAATGAATGCAACTTGAGCCAATCGTTGACCGCTCGATGACAAAATATCTCGGTAACATTGGCGTGAGGCATATGCATTTAATGCTATCAGCGCAGCAAACCCAATGATGAGAATAATTTCCATGCGGTCAGTTCAATAAAAAATTAACGTAAAATCAAGCCGCCTCGATTTCCGCCACCGCAGACTGTTTGGTCAGCAGCGTGATCAGCGTCGCCAATTGATTGCGCATCTCGCGCCGGTCCACGATCATGTCTATCGCGCCGTGCTCGAGCAGGAACTCAGCGCGCTGGAAACCTTCCGGCAATGTTTCGCGCACGGTCTGCTGGATCACGCGAGCGCCGGCGAAGCCGATCAGCGCGCCGGGTTCGGCGATCACCACGTCACCCATGAAGGCGAAGCTGGCGGACACGCCGCCCATGGTCGGGTCGGTCAGCACCGAGATGAACGGCAGTCTTTCCTGGCTGAGTTGCGTCAGCGCGGCGCAAGTCTTGGCCATCTGCATCAGCGACAGCAAGCCTTCCTGCATGCGCGCGCCGCCGCTGGCGGCGAAGCAGATAAACGGGCATTTCTGTTCCAGCGCAACCTGCACACCGCGCACGAAACGCTCGCCGACCACCGAGCCCATTGAGCCGCCCATGAAGTTGAATTCGAATGCGGCGGCAACTACCGGCACAGCATGGATGCTGCCCTGCATCACGACCAGCGCATCGTCCTCATCGGTGTTCTTCTTGGCTGTGACCAGACGCTCAGAATATTTTTTCTGGTCCTGGAACTTGAGCGTGTCTATAGGCAAAACTTCCGCCCCGATCTCGAAACGCCCCTCGCCGTCCAGCAGCAAATCCAGGCGGATGCGCGCGGTGATGCGGTGATGATGGTTGCACTTGGTGCAGACACTCTGGTTTTTCTCCAGATCCGAGTGGTACAGCACCGCCTGGCAGGACGGGCATTTGGTCCACAACCCTTCCGGCACGGTCTTCTTGGCATCGCCTTCGCGGCGCTTGATTTTGGGTGGCAGTAATTTCTGGAACCAGCTCATGATGACTCTCCTTTATGCCCTGTTTACAGCCTGTCTTAATTCCCTGACCAGCTTGCTCACGTTTGCGACAACGTCCTGTCCGGCCGAATTTTCGATCTCCTGCACGATGCGGCTGCCCACTACCACGCCGTCGCACAGTTTCGCCACCGCCAGCGCGGTTACTGCATCATGTATGCCGAAGCCGACTCCGATCGGCAATTTGATGTGTTTGCGCAGCTGCGGGATCTTTTGTTCGATCGCGGACAGGTCCAGATTCCCCGCGCCGGTCACACCCTTCAGGGACACATAATACACATAGCCGCGCGCCTGCTTGGCGACACGTTCCACACGGGCATCGGTGCTGGTCGGGGCAAGCAGGAAGATCGGATCTATACCATGCCGGTCCAGATGCGCAAACGCCTCGTGGCTCTCTTCCGGCGGGAAATCAACCGTCAGCACCCCGTCCACGCCTGCTTCGGCGCAGCGCTTCGCAAAGGTCTCCCAGCCCATTGCCTCGATCGGGTTGCCATAGCCCATCAGCACGACAGGCGTGCTGGTGTTGCTGCGGCGAAATTCGGCAACCATATCCAGCACCTGATGCAGGCTGACATGATGTTTGAGCGCGCGCTCGGAAGCACGCTGTATCGTCGGGCCGTCCGCCATCGGATCGGAAAATGGCACACCCAGTTCGATCACGTCGGCACCGGCTTCCACCAGCGCATGCAGCAACGGCACTGTCCATTTCGGATCAGGGTCGCCCGCGGTGAAAAACGGGATCAGCGCCTTGCGCTTGTGCAGTTTGAGCTTGTCAAAGGTGGCCTGGATGCGACTCATATTTGTAAACCTCTAAAATTCACTTTTGCGGGATGGCAGGCCGGACACGGCGATGCGTAGCATTCGGGGCGGGCAGGCCTGCTGCTTCGCGCTCCCGCACCAGAGGGCTGCGCCCCACCGTGTCGCGCGGGCATTGCAAGGAACCGCGCAGCGAATGACGAGACATGCCGAGTTGGCAGGCGAGGAATGAGCGGGCACGCAACGCCGCAGTTCGCCCGCAAAATGAATTTGATGCGGCTCATAACGTGATCCCTGACAATTTAGCCACGGTATTGATATCCTTGTCGCCGCGCCCGGACAGGTTGACCAGCAGCACCTTGTCCTTGCCCATCGCCGGCGCGATCTTCATCGCGTGCGCCAGCGCGTGGCTGGATTCCAGCGCGGGAATGATGCCTTCCAGATGGCACAGGTCATGGAAAGCGCGCAACGCCTCGTCGTCGTCGATCGCGACATATTCCGCCCGCCCGCTGTCCTTCAGCCAGGCGTGCTCGGGACCGACACCGGGATAATCCAGGCCTGCCGAGATCGAATGCGTCTCGATGATCTGGCCGTTTTCGTCCTGCATCAGATAGGTCTTGTTGCCGTGCAACACGCCGACCGGGCTGTTCGTGGTCAGCGGCGCGGCATGCTGCCCGCTGGCGATGCCATGTCCGCCCGCCTCGACACCGATCAGCTTCACGCCGGGCATGTCGATGTAGGAATAGAACACGCCCATCGCGTTCGAGCCACCTCCGACACAGGCGATCACCGCATCCGGCTGGCGCCCCGCCAGTTCCGGCATCTGCACCACGGCCTCCTTGCCGACGACAGAATTGAAATCGCGCACCATCGCGGGATAGGGATGCGGGCCCGCCACCGTGCCGATTATGTAGAAGGTATTCTCGATGTTGGTCACCCAGTCGCGCATCGCCTCGTTGAGGGCATCCTTGAGGGTCTTCGAGCCGCTCTCCACCGGCACCACGGTCGCGCCCAGCAGTTTCATGCGGAACACATTCGGCGACTGCCGGATGCGGTGATCG
>JAJZEQ010000042.1 GCA_021851345.1 Pseudomonadota bacterium | reverse complement strand
AGCCGTAGCGCAGAACGTTCAAAGCCAAGGCAACGCTGTTAAGAACCAGCAGGCTTTGTCTCCAGTCCAGTCCATCGCGGCTCAACTTGCCAATGACGGAATCTACTTTAACAGTAGATACTTGGGAGAGTTTGCGGCAAATCCAAGCGGAGGACAGCGGCAAGGGTCTGATTTCGCAGGTGAACTCAATTTTGGAGCAACCGCTAATCTTGCGCGTATCGCAGGAATTCAAGGTGGTTCGGTAAATGTTCTTTTTACGGCCCGGAACGGGCGTAATCTTGCTGGGGATACAATTAATAGCAGTGTACCAGTGCAGCAAATTTATGGTGATGGTGAGACATATCAGCTGACTTTGTTTACATACGATCAGACGCTATTCAACAATAAACTGAAATTCTCTCTGGGCCGGACAGAGCTTGCAAACTCTTTCCTGCAGTCGTCTCTGTACTGTAATTTCCAGTCCAATGCTCTATGCGGACGCCCGTATGTTATGGGGAAAGACACGTCAACGTCATTTTATCCGTTGGCTGTATGGGGTGCGAATGCCCAGATCAATCCCTTGCCTCGTTACTATCTGAAAGTTGGAATCTATCAATCGAATCCAAGCCTTAATCCGCAAACTTCTCATGGATTTGACTGGAATATGAGTAAGTCAAATGGATTCTTGGTTCCGATTGAACTGGGTTACGCATGGCATCCAAATGGCGGTACGGCCGAAAACCGATACGATATTGGTGTAATCTTCGATCGTACTCACTACACAAACCCAATTTACGACGCGCAGGGTCAATCTTATCTTCTCAACAACACCTCGCCGGCTCCTGAATATGGACGAGTGGCTGTTTATGCTCAGGCCCAACAAATGGTTTATCAGGATGCCGCTGCACCTGAGCGTAATGCCTATGCGTTTGCCGCAGCTTTGTTCGGGGCCTCGGGCGATGAGCAGACTGCACGCTATGGTGGTGAAGTAGGGTTTGTTGACAATGGTCCGTTTGCATCGCGTCCATACGATAGTTTGAATGTTGGTCTTGGACTAACTCATTATGAGAGCAACTACATTAATTCTCTCTATGATGTGCGGCTTGCGGAGGGTGGTACGCAGCGTCCGCATCAGAATTTGATTATGGCAGAGATAAACTATAATATTCAAATCAACAAATGGGCTTCTATTCAACCGAATCTTCAATACGTGGTTCATCCAGACGGTCTTGCCGGATCGACCTATCCGCAGGCTAATCTGCCTAACGCATTCGTCGTTGGTATCCAATTTTCAGTTGACATAGGCAAGGCGCTAGGATTTGATTTACAGTGACGTAATAAATTAACCTGTCCAAAACAGGCTAGGCCACAATATGTCTTGACGCATAGTCTGTGGCCTAGATAAATATATGTTGGCGCGGCAAGTCTCTTTCGGCATCAGGGATACCGAATATGGTAGGAAGGCGGTTGCAAGCCAAGATAATGTCTTGTCGTCGAAGGCGGTTTTTTGTTTGGCATATTTTTATGTTGCCTAGGATATAACAAATGTGTTCCCGGAGCATCCGTCCTGACAAGAGTTTGTTCTTCCTCCAAGACCTGGTTCTGCAACCTTCTAGGGGCGTCGACATAAGTCAGATTCAGTTTCAGACGATCCTGAACAATATTCCGGATCAGGCGTGGCTTAAGGATACGTCTGGACGTTATCTTGCGGTAAATAATACTTATGCAGCGGCTTGTGGCCTGTCTGAAGACAAGATTCTCGGCCATACAGCCGCGGATATTTGGCCACCTGAAGTTGCCGCGCAATATATGCGGACTGATCAGCGTGTTCTGTCATCTGGGCGGCAATGGCTTTTCGAGGAGCAGCGTATGCGCCGCGTTGGCAAGATGGCTACGTTTGAAACCATAAAAGCCCCTGTACGGAATTATGATGGCGTGATCATCGGCACGACGGGAATCTCTCGGGATGTAACGCGCTATAAAGCCATCCAGACGCAGTTGGTAAAACAACGTGAACGGTCGAATAAGTTGTGGGTACATCTTCAATCTGTACAGGATGGAGAGCGAGCGCGTATTTCGAGAGAACTCCACGATGACCTCAGCCAGAATCTTTCGGCTCTGCGTTTGGGGTTAGATTGGCTTGAAACAAGCCTTCCTTCTGATCCGTCAGTTCTTTCAGATAAGATTCAGCGGCTTCGTGAGATCACGGACTCAACAATGCAGCAGATGCGAAGGATTGCGCTTGAGCTCAGGCCGGCCGTGCTGATCGATTATGGTCTGCGCGCTGCAATCCAGCATGTTATTGTGACGACAGTTGAGTGCGGCTCCCACACAGTCGATATTCAACTTGAGTTTGATGTTGATGAAAGCGCATTTAACCAGGATACAAAGTTTGCATTTTTCCGCGTGTTCCAGGAGGCCTTAACAAATGTAAGGCGACATGCCGATGCCAAAGCCGTGCTTGTCAGAATTTTTGAAACGCGGAAATATCTTTTTCTTGAAATTCAAGACAATGGGCGAGGCATGAATGTAACCGAAGCTGCGGAATTGCGCTCTGGGCTGGGGATTCTTGGTATGGAGGAGCGCGCAAGACTCCTTGGAGGGCAGCTGCGGTTGTTTAGTAAAGTCGGCGAGGGAACGGGCCTCACATTGCGTGTTCCAAAACGCTGTTCTCCAAAGCGTACGATTTGAACAATGATTTCTATTGCGCTCGCGGATGATCATGAGCTTTTTCGCGATGGTTTAAGGCAAATCATAGCAATTCAAACGGATATGAAAGTAGCCTGGGAAGCTAAGGATGGATTCGAAACGATCTCCTTCTTAAAAAATGCAGATTGTGATGTTTTGATTGTGGATCTTTCGATGCCGCGGTTGAGTGGCAGCGAATTAATCTCAAAGGCGGTACAAATTCGGCCAAATCTTCCGATCATCGTTTTGTCCATGTATGATGAAAAGCCATATATTCTGGAATCAATACGAGCTGGTGCTTCTGGATATATTACAAAAACGAGTCCATCCGCCGAGCTTCTTGATGGCATTCGTCATGCTTCGCGTGGTGACTTTTTTTTAAGCTCGGCCGTTACCATATACATGAAAGATATCTTGAAGAACTCAAGTGTGCAGCCTCCGCATACAAGACTCACTAAGCGCGAGGATCAAATTTTTCGTATGCTCCTCGCGGGTAAGCGCGTGAATGAAATTGCGCAAAGTTTGAACCTAAGTCAAAAGACGGTGAGCACCCATAAGATCAGAGTACAGGAGAAATTACAGGCACCTTCACTCCCGGCACTCGTCAAGTATGCGCTCAAGCATGGGTTAGAGTTGAACGATACGCCGTAAGTAATTGACGCCGCTGTTCGCCAGTGTGCGCAACCTATTTGCTCGCAAATTCCATCGCGTCAGCAGCTATCTTAAGCCGGTCCACGATGGTTGTCCGGGTCAGGCCCGCCTTGTGGAGCCGGTCCTTGGCCTCCTCCTTCCAAAACAGATCGCTATGCGGCGGAAGCTTTGCCTTTAGCTCTCTGATCGTGTTCGCGGCAGCTTTCGCCCAGGCTTGGAAATCATCAAGGGACCAGTAGAGAACCTTCTTCAGTGCGGGTTTGGCGCCGATCCGGGCCTTGACGCAAAGCGTCATAAGGATCGCCGTCACGGTCAGTTCGTCGGCGCCCGGCACGTTGTCCCTGATCCAGTCAGGATGCATTGCCGCCTGCTTGACCTTTTCAGTACCGAAAACGGTCGTCGCACCGCCGCCGGCATGATCTTCGAACACGATACCCTTGGTTTCTCCGTAGGCCGATGACGGCGGAGGTTTCTTGGGGCGACCGCCTTTCCCCAGGATCAATCCGGCATTTAGGTCATTGAGATAGAGGTTGCACAACTTCTTGACGGTGATCGCCTTATGATCGATCTGGCGTTCCTCGGCCTGTTTGCCGGTCCCCATCTTGTCCCAGGTAGAATAGACATAGGGCATACGCGCATTGCCGCTGAAACGTTCGCGGTGGCGGCTAAGAAAATCCAAATAGAGCGCGTTGAACGGGCAGGCGCGGCTGCCGACGGACACTGCCGGATCGTAAGCGCATCCATCGCAAAAATTGCTCATCCGCCGGATGTAATTGCCGCAGGCGGCGTAAGGCTTCGCGCATAAGCACGTCGTGGCGCCGACGCATGTCGCGATAGAAGTATTCCATCCGCAATTCACGACGCCCTTCGGCCCAGCCATTGAACTGCGCATGTGTACACAGGAAGCGCGTGTCTGTCTGAATTTCGAGCGGAACCGGCAGTGCGAGGTAAGCGATGCTCTGCGGCCCTGTGATTTGGCTTTGACTTTTGCGTCAGGGTGTGGCTGTCGGTTTCCAGCACCAGGGCATGAGCTCGTCGATGCGTGCCTGGGGCCATCC
>JAJZEQ010000223.1 GCA_021851345.1 Pseudomonadota bacterium | reverse complement strand
ACCGGTAAAGAACCCCCCCATGCCGTTGCCATTCATTGACGAGCAACCCGCAGCAAACACGATAGTGGAAAGCGCAAACACCGTTCCCGATAATTTCAAAAACATGACTCCTCCGATTCTGATGGTGCATTAATGACGGTTCATATCCGCTAAAATCCGCGCGGAGTTTACAGGTAATTTTAAAATCACACTATTGGCAAATGGCCGCAAAATGCATCCATCCTGACATCAAGGTCGTGACTCGGCATGATTTCCACCCCAGGAATTATGCACAACGGTTTCACCAGTTGCTTTCCTGTCAGACCCACATATATAAATGCGGTATCTGCATCACGTTATCCTTAAACCATGCACTCGCCGGCACAAAATATTACTGTCGCAAAATATTACTTGACCAATTAACTCGGGTTAATTACCATTGCCCCATTACAATTATCTGGAGACTCACAAATGGAAATCCCTACACGCGACGGCGACGGCTATCTCGAGAGCATGAGTGACTGGACGCCTGAAATAGCCCAGGCTATGGCTGAGGCCGACAATTATGAATTGAATGAGCAGAAATGGGCGCACATCATGAAGGCCCGCGAATTCTACGAGGAATTTGGCACGGTTCCTCCGATCCGTAAATTCGTGAAATATATCGAACAGGACCAGAAGGAAGTTTTTGACCTGTGGATGACCGGCCCGATGAAGCCGATCACAAAATACGGCGGCCTGCCAAAACCTACCGGCTGCGTTTGACCCCCGTTCCCGCATACTCGCGCAGTGCCTTTCAACGGGGCACTGCTGCGTTTTTCCGCCCGCCCAATGAACAAACTTGACCGACTGAATTTCGAAAATACTTTCGCCCGCCTGCCGGATAGTTTTCACAGCCGCCTGAACCCCACGCCCCTGCCCGACCCTTATCTGGTCAGCTTCAATGCTGAAGCCGCACGGTTGATCGACCTGGACAACGAGGAAATATCGCGCAGCGATTTCGCCGGACACTTTATCGGAAATTATTTGCTGCCTGGAGCCGAGCCGCTATCCATGCTCTATGCCGGACACCAGTTCGGCCACTTCGTGCCGCAACTCGGCGACGGGCGAGCGATATTGCTCGGCGAGATACGCAACCGCGCCGGCGAGCTTTGGGATGTGCAGCTCAAGGGAGCCGGCATCACGCCCTATTCGCGCCAGGGCGACGGCCGCGCGGTGCTGCGCTCCAGCATCCGCGAATACCTGTGTTCTGAAGCCATGCACGGGCTGGGCATTCCCACCAGCCGCGCCCTGTGCATTGTCGGCAGCGATGAAGAGGTCTATCGTGAGTCCATAGAAACTGCCGCCGTACTGACCCGGTTGTCGCCTTCGCATGTGCGCTTCGGTTCGTTCGAGGTGTTTTACCATCGCGGCCAGCATGAACAGGTCGCCACACTTGCCGATTACGTCATCGCCAGACACTTCCCGCATTTTGTGGACGATGCAGACAGGTACCAACTGTTTTTTCATGAAGTCACCCGGCGCACCGCCAGACTGATGGCACATTGGCAGGCGGCGGGCTTCTCGCATGGCGTGATGAACACCGACAATATGTCGATACTCGGACTGACTTTCGACTATGGCCCGTTCGGCTTCATGGAAAGGTACGACCCCGGCTACATCTGCAACCACTCCGACCCCCGCGGGCGCTACGCTTACGACCAGCAACCGCAGATCGGCCTGTGGAATCTTGCCTGCCTGGCACAAGCCCTGTCGCCGCTGATCCCTGCCGAACAAGCACGTGACGTGCTGGACGGCTATGCCCCGGCCTATCACCGGCACTACGCGGAATTGATGGGAGCCAAACTGGGACTGGGCAGCCCGGCACAGGATGATATTCAACTGATCGCCTCGCTGCTCGAAATGATGCAGGCCAGCCGGCTCGATTACACCAACCTGTTTCGCAGCTTGGGTGATTTCAATTCATCGGCGGAGGCAACAAATGAAAAGTTGCGCGGCCAGTTCATCGACCGCGCGGCGTTCGATGCCTGGGCTGCGGCCTATCGTGCGCGCCTGCAACAAGCACCGGTCACGGACAGCGAGCGCAAGACACGCATGGCCGCGGTCAATCCAAAGTATATCCTGCGCAATTACCTCGCGCAGAATGCGATCGAGAAAGCCGAAAAACAACACGACTTTTCCGAGATAGACCGCCTTCTGAAATTGCTTGCCCAGCCGTTCGACGAACAGCCGGAGATGGGGAGTTACGCCGCAGCGCCGCCGAATTGGGCGCAACAGATCGAGGTAAGCTGCTCGTCCTGAACGGCGACTGACCGGTTTCTGCCGGGTTGGAGTTAGCTTGTCCTGCGCACAAACAGCGCGGCAACTACTTTTTTGGGCTTGCCGTCCGGCTGCTCGGGTTGTTTTGCGGTAGTGGCGCTTGCGCTCGGCACGTAAGGCTTGTCGAACCACGGATCATGGCTGGGCTTTTTCGGCGCGGCAAGCCGCGCATGGCTGCGCTCAGCATGTTCACCGCGAGGTGCATGGCTGCGCTCGGAATGTTCGCCGCGCGGCGCCCTGCTGGTCCTGTTCTGGGCCGCATGCGAAACGACCGCAGTCTCTTTTTCGATCTCTTTCTTGATCAGCTTCTCGATTTCCTTCAGATATTTCTCTTCTTCCGGCGACACCAGCGAAATCGCCTTGCCGGATGCGCCCGCGCGTCCGGTACGACCGATGCGGTGAACGTAATCTTCAGGGGCATGCGGAATCTCGTAGTTAATCACCATAGGCAACTGGTCGATATCCAGGCCCCGCGCGGCAACATCTGTCCCGATCAGCACGGTGACCGTGCCCTGCTTGAAAGCTTCGAGTGCCTGCATGCGTTCCAGTTGGGTCTTGTCGCCGTGGATCGCATCGGCCGCGACGCCCTCTTTCTGCAATTGTTTTGCGAGGCGTCCCGCCGTGAGCTTGGTTTTGGTGAACACCAGCACTTGCGACGCATCGCTGCCGCGCAAAAGTTGCGCGAGCAGCACGTGCTTGTCCGCCTGTTCGACCAGATAGACCTTCTGTGTGACGTTCTCGGCTGTGGCATTGCTGCGCGCGACTTCGATAAGTTTTGGATTATTCAAAAACTCTGCCGACAGTTTCTTGATCTCGTTGGAAAACGTGGCCGAGAACATCAGGTTCTGGCGTTGCCTGGGCAGCAAAGCAAGTATCCTTTTCAGGTCGGGCATGAAACCCATATCCAGCATCCGGTCCGCCTCATCGAGCACCAGCATCTGCACCTGGTTCAACAGCACCGATTTCATTTCGATATGGTCCAGCAATCGTCCCGGTGTGGCAACCAGTACCTCCACACCCTTTTTCAGATAAGGCGTCTGGGTTTTGATATCCACACCGCCATACACCACCAGAGAACGCAGGTGACTGTACTTCGCGTAAGCCTTCACGCTTTCTTCCACCTGTATCGCCAGTTCACGCGTCGGCACCAGGATCAGCGCGCGCACCGAATGGCGCGCGGGTGAAGTGCTGGTGCTGGCGAACGGCAATAGTTTTTGCAGCATGGGCAAAGCAAATGCCGCAGTCTTTCCGGTACCGGTCTGTGCGCCCGCCATCAGATCACAACCTTCCAGAACCAGCGGTATGGCCTGGGCTTGTATGGGTGTGGGTGTGGAGTAACCGGATTCGGTGAGCGCCCTGAGGATTTCAGGAGCCAGCTTTAAATCTGCAAAACCAATCGTATTCAATGTTTTATTCTCTGCAAGTTAATGCCGGACCATACGGCCCGCAAGCTCCCATTATACTCCCTGCGATGTACAAAACGACCAAGCCCTGCCCCATGGTTAAATTACCCAGCCTGCGCCCCGATCAGGCAGCAAAGACCGAACCTGCGGGCTTAATCAACCTGTTGAAAAAATTGAATTATCAATCACGAGCGCGACAAAGCCATCACCGGGTCGAGCCGGGCAGCACGGCGCGCCGGCCACACACTGAACATGATGCCCGTGCCCATGGCCGTACCAAGGGCGGCCAGCACCGCCCACCAGGGCGCAACCACAGGCAGGGATGGATAGATTTTTCCTATCGCCAGCACCCCGGCTTCACCCAGGATCAAGCCAACCACACTGCCGATACCCGAGAGCAGGATCGCTTCGGCAAAGAATAAATTCCTGATTTGCGCGGCGGTCGCACCCAGCGCTTTGAGCAGACCGATTTCCCTGATGCGCTGGGAAACGGCGATCAGCATCACGTTCATGATCAGAATGCCCGCTACTGCCAGGCTGATCGCGGCAATGCCGCCCACCGCCAGCGTCAGCGCGGTCAGGATGCGGTCGAAGGTGGCCAGCACGGCATCCTGGGTGATCACGGTCACGTCGCGCTCGCCGTTGTGGCGGCGCAATAAAATCTGTTCGGCATCGCCCTGGGCTTGCGCAATGGCATCGCGGCTTTTGGCTTCCACCAGAATGCGA
>JAJZEQ010000237.1 GCA_021851345.1 Pseudomonadota bacterium | reverse complement strand
ATGCCCAGCAAGGCAGATTCGTCCGGCGCGATGCGCGCCAGGCCGCTGCGCACGCCGCGCACCGCAAAATGCGTGCAGTGTTGCCGGATGCGCCGGGTCAGGGAACCGCGATCGCGCAGCCATGGCGCAAGCCCGGCCCCGCAGCCCAGCGCGGCACCGCGCCAGAATCTGTCGGGCAATCTCATACGTGCAGGTAGTCCTGTTTGTTTGCCATCCAGCGTTGCAAATGCGCCCGCGCCGCCTCGGGAAAATCGCGCAGCAGCTCGTCGGCGGCCAGCCGCGCATGATCCAGCAGGTCTTCATCGGCGCTGATGTCGGCGAAGCGCAGCATCGCGACGCCGCTTTGCCGCGCACCGAGCAGTTCGCCGGGCCCGCGCAATTGCAGGTCATGTTGCGCAATCGCGAAGCCGTCGTTGCTCTCGAAGATGATTTTCAACCTCGCCCGCGCCAGTTCGGAGAGCGGCCGCTGATACAGCAGGATGCACAGGCTTTGCGCCGCGCCGCGACCCACTCTGCCGCGCAGCTGGTGCAGCTGCGCCAGCCCCATGCGTTCGGCGTGGTCTATCACCATCAGGCTGGCATTCGGCACATCCACGCCGACTTCGATCACCGTGGTGGCGACCAGCAGTTGCAGCTCGCCCGCCTTGAATGCCGCCATCACGCGCGCCTTTTCGGCGTTGTCCAGCTTGCCATGCACCAATCCGACCTTGAGTTCGGGAAAGTCGTTGCGCACTCTTTCGTAAGTTTCGATTGCGGTTTGCAGTTGCAACACTTCGGACTCGTCGATCAGCGGGCAAACCCAGTAGGCCTGCTGCCCTTCCATGCAGGCGGCGCGCACCCGTTCTATCACCTCGTCGCGTCGTTCATCGCTGGCCAGCTTGGTGATCACCGGCGTGCGCCCGGGCGGCAACTCGTCTATCACCGACACGTCGAGGTCGGCGTAATAGCTCATTGCCAATGTGCGGGGGATGGGTGTGGCGCTCATCATCAGCTGATGGGGTTCCGTTTCCTTGCCTTTACCCTTGTTCCTGAGCTCAAGTCGCTGCTGCACGCCGAACTTGTGCTGCTCGTCGACGATCGCCAGGCCGAGTTTGTGAAAGCTGATCTGTTCCTGAAACAGGGCGTGGGTGCCGATGGCAAGCAATGTTTTGCCGGATGCGATATGTGCGGCGGCAAGCTGCCGGTCTTTTTTCTTCATGCTGCCGGACAGCCACACCGGCGCGAGACCGAGCGGTTCCAGCCAGTCGCGCAGCTTGAGGTAATGCTGCTCGGCGAGTATTTCAGTCGGTGCCATCAGCGCCGCCTGGTAGCCGTTTTCGATCGCCTGCAGCGCGGCCAGCGCCGCGACGATGGTCTTGCCGCTGCCGACATCGCCAAGCAGCAGGCGCTGCATCGGATGCGGCTGCGCAAGGTCTTGACTGATCCCGGCAAAGGTGCGCTGCTGCGCCCCGGTCAGCGCAAACGGCAGGTTTTTGATCAGTTGTGCGGTGAGATTCTGGTGCGGCGCAAGCCGGGGAGCGGTGCGCTTGCCGCGTTCACGGTGATGCACGCGCATCGACAACTGTTGCGCCAGCAGCTCGTCGAACTTGATGCGCCGCCAGGCGGCGTGGCTGCGCTCCTCCAATGAACTGGCCGATATGTCTGGTGTCGGGCTGTGCAGCAGCCTGATGCTCTCGGCGAAGCCGCCCAGCTTCAGTTTTTGCAGCAGAGCATCCGGCAACGTATCGCTCAAGGGCAGCGCTTCCAGCGCGTTGCCTATCAGCTTGCGCAATACCGGCTGGGCCAGGCCCGCCGTGGTCGGGTACACCGGCGTGAGGCTTTGCTGCAGCGGAGTGTCATCATCCACCGCCCGGCATTTCGGATGCACCATCTCCAGCCCGAAATAGCCCATGCGCGCCTCGCCGATCGCGCGTATCTGCTTGCCGACCGCGAGTTGTTTCTGCTGGCTGGGATAGAAATTCAAAAAACGCAGGTACAGCTCGCCACTGCTGTCTTCGAGGCGACACACCAAAGTGCGGCGCGGACGAAAGGCGATCTCGCTGTGCGCAATGGTGCCCTGCACCTGCACTGTTGCGCCGGCTTGCACGGTGGCGATGGGCGCGAGATGGGTCTCGTCCTCGTAGCGCAGCGGCAGATGCAGCAGCAGGTCGGCGCGGTGATGGATGCCTAGCCTGGCAAGTTTACTTAGCGTGGCAGGTGAGATTTTGGCGGGGGTGTTCAATTCGTCTTCTTCACAACAATATTCAACCTGCGTAGGGTGCAATAACCAACGGGCATTGCACCAAAGTTAGGCAATTCTCCAGGCTCTGCGAGCTTGAGAAGTTGACACCGCCGCATGTTCTAATCTCCATACTCTAACTCATCCTCGTTTCCACCCGCCCAATTCGCCGGATAAATGCCTTCACCAGCCAGGCGATGAAACGTCGAATGAGGCCAATCTGCAACACGGTTAACCAAGCCGTGTTTCACCGGATTGATATGTACATAATCCATATGTGCCCGATAATCGCGTTCATTCCGAATCAAGTGTTCCCAGTATCGCCGCTGCCATATACCCCGTTCTCCGCACCGGGAACGAACCGTCGATAATCTTTCGGTGCAAGGCAATGCCTTGGAAAATTTCATCTTGATCAATCGCCATCGTGTAGCGTAATCCGCATCTTCCGGCGGCAATTCAATAACGCAGTGCAGGTGTTCTGGCAATACCACCCAACCATGTATCTTAAAAGGGTGACGTTGACGCACCGATATGACCGCGGCACGCAATAGTTCGATGTGGCGGGTAAGCAGGTCATCGCCTTGCCTTTGCAGCAAGTTGACAGTGAAGAAGTAAGTTCCGCCCGGATGCCAGGCGCGACGATAATCGGGCATAACGGCAGTATCGCGGAGGAAAACATCCGGCGCAATGCCCGTTGGTTATTGCGCCCTACTCCTCTCATGCAGTGGGAGAGTCAGGGTGGGGGTAGAAGATTGAAAAGAAAACCGCTATCAAATCCATTTCATCCCAACCTTCTCACTCTAAGGGGAAGGAGTGTTTCTTTAATACTGAACCACCAGCACCCCGTCCATTTCCACCAGCGCACCGCGCGGCAGCGCGGCCACGCCGACTGCGGCGCGCGCCGGATAGGGCTGGCGGAAATAGTCGGCCATGATCTCGTTCACCTTGGCGAAATGGCCAAGATCGGTGAGATAGACATTCAGCTTCACCAGATCATCAAAACTGCTGTCGGCTGCGCTGGAAACCGCGCGCAGATTGCGGAACACGCGATGGATCTGCGCCTCGATGCCTTCCACCATCTGCATCGTGCTCGGGTCGAGTCCGATCTGGCCGGACAGGTAGACCGTGTCGCCAACCCTCACCGCCTGCGAATAAGTGCCGATCGCCGCGGGCGCATCGGGTGTCTGGATGATATTTTTTCTTAACATGTTGTCCTCTGCATCAAGATTGGCCGCGCCGGATGCCAATTATAGCCGCTCGGGAGCCCGAGCTAGGTAATGACGGTGGGCCGATCCCGCCCGGTGCGCTGGTGCAGTTCCGAAATTTGCAACGCGATGCCGATCAGCGTGGCCAGCAGATACTGGGCATCTAGGTGGTGTTTGGAAACATCCGGCTCGAAACTTTCCAGGTAGATGCGCAATGTCGCACCCCCGGTGCCGGTTCCCGAGAGCCGGAAAATGATGCGCGAGTCGTCGGTGAATATGATGCGCACGCCCTGGCCGGTACTGACACTGCCATCCACCGGGTCGGCGTAGCTGAAGTCGTCGCACAGCCTCACTTGCAAATGACCGAACTGGGCGGCCTTGAGGGATTCGAAACTATCCTGCAGGTGTTTCATCACGCCGTTCGCGGCCTCGGCTGGAATATCCTCGTAATCGTGGCGTGTATACACGTTGCGTCCGAAACGTGCCCAGTGTTCGAGAACTATGGTTTCCACCGATTGTTTGCGCACCGCGAGTATGTTCAGCCAGAACAATACCGCCCACAGGCCGTCCTTTTCGCGGATATGATCGGAGCCGGTGCCGAAACTTTCCTCGCCGCACAGCGTCACCTTGCCCGCATCCATCAGGTTGCCGAAAAATTTCCAGCCGGTCGGCGTCTCGTAGCAGGGAATGCCCAGCGCCCTGGCCACGCGGTCAGCCGCCGCGCTGGTCGGCATTGAGCGCGCGATGCCCGCCAGACCCTGCCGGTAGCCCGGTACCAGGTGCGCATTCGCGGCGAGTATCGCGAGGCTGTCGGAAGGCGTGACAAAAAAATGCCTGCCGAGGATCATGTTGCGGTCACCGTCGCCGTCCGAGGCCGCGCCGAAGTCCGGTGCATCCTTGCCATACAACACTTCCACCAGTTCATGCGCGTAAGTGAGATTGGGATCGGGGTGGCCCCCGCCGAAATCCGGCAGCGGAACCGCGTTCATCATGCTGTCCGCCGGCGCAGCCAGACGATTCAC
>JAJZEQ010000305.1 GCA_021851345.1 Pseudomonadota bacterium | reverse complement strand
ATGCAGGTATTTAAAACTCAGGTCCTGCAGTTCGTGATGGACATCGTTGAGCCCGAGCCGGTTGGCGATGGGAGCGTAGATCTCCATGGTTTCGCGCGCGATGCGCTCGCGCTTGTCGACCGCCATCGAATCCAGCGTGCGCATGTTGTGCAGGCGGTCGGCCAGCTTGATCAGGATGACGCGCACATCGCGCGCCATCGCCATCAGCATTTTGCGGAAGTTTTCCGCCTGCGCGTCTTCGCGGGTTTCGAACTGGATCCGGTCAAGTTTGCTCAGCCCGTCGACCAGCTCCGCAACCGGCTTGCCGAACTTCTCGGCGACCTGTTCGTTGGTGACCTCGGTGTCTTCGACCACATCATGCAGCAGTGCGGCGATGATCGCCTGGGCGTCGATGTGCAGCGGGGTCAGGATGCGCGCGACCGCAATAGGATGGGAAATGTACGGGTCGCCGGAATGGCGCATCTGGCCCTGATGCGCGATGCGGCTGAAATCGATTGCTACACGGACGTGCTCGACATCTTTCGGTTTAAGATAGGTGGAGAGTTCCTCGATCAGTAAATCCGCGTCGGCCATTTAGAATCACGTTGTTTATGACCAGTCGGTATCAGGCTTGGCCGCGATTCAGGATTTCTTTGCCGACCTTGCCCTCGCTGATCTCGCGCAGCGCAACGACGGTGGGCTTGTCCTTGCTGTTGTCCACCAGGTGGGCGGCCCCGTTGGCCAATTGGCGCGCGCGATAAGCCGCGACCAGGGTCAGTTCAAAACGGTTGGGGATTTGTGTAAGACATTCTTCGACGGTAATACGGGCCATGATTTACTCCGGTTTCTGTAGCTGGTTGATTAAAGCCTGGTGGCGGATCAATTGCCGGGCGCAGACCAGTTTGGCGGAAATGACCACCGCATTGAGTTCGCGCAATGCTTCGTCCAGATTGTTGTTGATAATAACATAATCGAACTCGGCGACATGGGAGACATCCGCACTTGCCGCCGCCATGCGCCTGGCGATGACGGCGTCATTGTCCTTGCCGCGACCCCTGAGGCGTTGTTCGAGCGCCTGCAGGGAGGGCGGCAGGATGAAAATGCCGATGCTTTCCGGGAACAATCGCCGCACTTGCGCCGCACCCTGCCAGTCGATCTCCAGCAGGATATCGCGTCCTTTGGAGTTTTCCTGGCTGATCCAGGTTTGCGAAGTCCCGTAAAGGTTGCCGTAGACTTCGGCGCTTTCCAGGAATTCGCCGCGCTTTGCCATCGCAAGAAAGGTCTCGCGGTCGACAAAATGGTAGTCCTTGCCGTCCTGTTCGCCGGGGCGGGGGTCGCGCGTGGTGTATGAGACCGACAGGTCGATGTCCGGATTGATGTCGAGCAGCGCGCGCACCAGGCTGGTCTTGCCGGCTCCGGAAGGCGCGCAGATGATGAATAGATTTCCAGGCATGTCAGGTTCCTACTCCAGGTTTTGTATTTGTTCGCGCATTTGTTCAATGAGGATTTTCATCTCCATCGCGCTGCGCGACACTTCGGCATCGACAGACTTCGAGCCCAGCGTGTTCGCCTCGCGATTGAGTTCCTGCATCAGGAAATCCAGGCGTTTGCCCACCGCGCCGCCATGGCCGAGGACGCGGCGCATTTCGCTGAGATGGCTGGCGAGCCGCGACAATTCCTCGTCCACGTCAATCTTGCTGGCGAACAGCGTGATCTCCTGGCGTATCCGTTCATCCCAGGCATCCTGCATCGGGGTGTTCTGCAACGCCTCGATAAAGCGGCCGGTGAGCTTTTTTTCATAGGCGGCGATGGCGGCAGGCACATGCGGGATCACCCCGGCGCATAACAGCTCTATCCTGGCCACGCGCTGCAGCAGGAAGTCCGCGAGCTTTTCGCCTTCGCGGGCGCGCGAAGCGGAGAACTCCTGCAGCACGGTTTGCAGCAGTTCAAGCAGCGCGGCGCGCAATTCATCCGCCGAAGCATCGGGCGCTTCCAGCACGCCGTTCCAGTGCAGCACGTCGGCGACACTCAGCCCGCGCGCATCCGGCAGGACGGACTGTACTTCCCGGTTCCATTCATCCAGCTGCCGCAGCAGGTCCCGGTTCAGCGCGACACCGCTGCGCGCGCTGCGCTGCGACTGGTTGATGCGGCATTCCACCTTGCCGCGCTGCAATTGTGCGGCGATCGCTTCGCGGAGCGCGCCCTCAAAGCCGCGCAGGTCATCAGGCATGCGCAACTGTATATCCAGATAGCGGTGGTTGACGGCACGCAATTCCAGTGTCAGCGAGCTGCTGTCGAGTTCCTTGCTGGCAGTGGCGTAGCCGGTCATGCTCAAGATCATGGTTGGCGCTTTCAAATAAAAGACTGGGCTGGGGCGGCGCATTATATTACGATTGCACCCTGGCAAATCTTTACACAGTTAAATCTTCTTCGGCACTCATGAACTTTTCGGTACACCAGGCCAGCCATATCGGCAATCGCAAATTCAATCAGGACCGGGTTGCTTATGCATACAGCAACGACGCTTTGCTGTTGGTGCTGGCCGACGGGATGGGCGGCCATCTGCACGGAGAAATGGCCGCAAGCCTGACGATAGAGACTTTCGTCGAGTCGTTCGGCCGGGAAGCGCAGCCGCTCATGGCCAACCCGGAGAGATTTATTTCCGACGCGATGAGCCATGCCCACGAGCGCATCATGCGACTGCCGCACGACAGGGACATGGGCGGCTTCCCCGGAACCACCTGTGTCGCCGTATTGATCCAGGAAGGCCGTATGTACTGGGGGCATGCCGGGGATTCGCGTGTTTACCTGCTGCGCAACGGTGAAGTGCTGGTCAGGACATATGATCATTCGGTGGTGCATCAGTGGGTAGAAGCAGGCCTGATCTCCGCTGAAGAGGCGCTTACCCACCCGCAACGGAATCAAATCACCAACTGCATCGGCGGCCTCGAAGACACGTTCTATGTCGAAATGGGTAAGCCCGTCGCGCTGCAATCAGGCGATGTCGTGTTGCTCGGCAGCGATGGCCTGTGGGCGCCATTCTCCGAAGGGGAGCTAATCGGGGCATTTTCATCGAATCCTGTTGCCGAGGTGCTGGACGGTTTGGTCTTGCTCGCGATGGATCGCGGGGAAGGTCATTCCGACAACATCACCGGCCTGGCGGTGCGCTGGGGTAGCGGCGAAACCGCCCACGAAACGGCCGATCCGGTCAGTCACGTGCTTGAGATTTCGTAGTGTTATGGAGTGCGGCGACGTGTCGCTGCGTTTTTTAAAAACGCAGGCAAGTCTGATGGAACTACCAGCCATTCGACTAGGCCGTCAAAAAAAGACGGCCAAGTCGCTGGTTATGCGTACTCCCCAATAGTTAATAACCACCGGAGTTAATATGCGTCCCAGCCTGAGAGCACCCGACCAGTTGCGTGAAATACGCATCACCCGCAACTACACCAAACACGCAGAAGGATCGGTTCTGATCGAATGCGGCGACACCAAAGTCATCTGCACCGCCAGCGTCGAAGAAAAAATCCCGCCGCATAAAAGAGGCAGCGGGGAGGGTTGGGTCACCGCCGAATACGGCATGTTGCCCCGCTCCACCGGCGAGCGCATGGGCCGGGAAGCGGCCAGAGGCAAGCAATCCGGGCGCACCCAGGAGATCCAGCGCCTGATCGGCCGCAGCCTGCGCGCCGTTGTCGACTTGCAAAAACTCGGCGAGCGTACGATACAGATCGACTGCGATGTGATTCAGGCCGACGGCGGCACCCGCACCGCCAGTATCACCGGCGCTTTCGTTGCGCTGTATGATGCGGTGAGAGGCTTGCTCGGCAAAGGCCTGATCAAGGAATCCCCGCTCAAGGATTTCATCGCCGCAGTGTCAGTCGGCATCTACCAGGGCAAGCCGGTGCTGGATCTCGATTACCTGGAGGACTCCGCCTGCGACACCGACATGAACGTCGTGATGCTGGGCAACGGCCACTTCGTCGAAGTGCAGGGCACCGCGGAAGGCCACGCCTTCACCCGCGCCGAGATGGACGAACTGCTGGGGCTGGCGCAAAGCGGTATCGCACAGTTGATCGCGATGCAGCGGGCGGTGCTGGAGAAAGATTAGCTCCAGATTATTTCAACCCAAAAAATCGGCTGTCCACGAAAAACACCAAAATCACAAAATGTTCGATGTGGCACCTTGGGTTGTTACTATTGAGGTTCTCATATTTGATGACAGTGACACATCTTTCGGAATGCGGTAAGGTGAAATTAAAAAACTGGCACGTCAATCCCGCGAATTCGGGGAATCCAAAGTGCCTCGTCATTGCAACAAGGCTTCAGCTGCGAGTGAAGCCGACGTGGCCATCCAGAATGTCTTGTCATTGCGATAACCAGCGACTTGCCAGCTTGCTGGCTTAGTCGATTGGCTATAACCAACCACTTGGCAACCGTCTTCTGGTTGCTTAGTGGGATGGCTAGTCGTTCCACCAGTAG
>JAJZEQ010000071.1 GCA_021851345.1 Pseudomonadota bacterium | reverse complement strand
GATCTAGGATATGGCGGGGGTGGTGGCGGCTCTCGACCCCCACATCGACACCTGGCTGGTGGCGGGCATAGACACGCCGCGCGGTGCGTCTTCCGCGGAGCTGGAACTGGTGCTGCAACAGAGTATGGTGCGAGGCGAGATCAAACCCTGCAAAAACATTGCCGATGCGCTGCGTTTTGCCTGTGAAGCGGCAGGTGAAAATGATAGAATCATCGCCTTCGGGTCGTTTTACACGGTGGCGGAAGTGATGGCCGCAAAAGGTTTGTCCGTAGTCGGGTAAGCGTACGTTTCCTTGGAATCAGGCGGGTTCAAAGCATGGCAAAACAGCAGACAGACGACGAATTGAATCTCAAACGCAAGGCGCGCCGCCGTTTGATAGGTGCGATCGCCCTTACGCTTGCGGTGGTGGTACTGCTGCCCATGGTGCTGGACAGGGAACCCGGACTTACGGGCAAAGATATTGATTTGAGCATTCCTTCACCTGACAGGGTAGGCGAGTTTGTTCCGGGTGCGGCAGTTTCAGAAGTCCCGGCCACCTCAACGCCCGCAGTTTCGGGAGTCGTGTCCACCCAGGCACCAAACCCTGTGATTGCCGGGCCTGCCCGTGTGGCAGAAGGAAAAAAACCGCATCCCGTGCCCATTCAACACGCTGTGCCAGGCAACGCGCCCTCGCATAATCCGCCGGACACAGCCAGGCATGCACAAGCTGTTGGCGCGCAACAGCCAGGCGAAGCTTATGTCGCCCAGGTCGGAGCGTATTCAAACCCAGGCACCGCGAGGCAAGAGCTCAACAAACTGAAGAAATGGGGTTTCAAGGCTTATACCGAGAAATCCGGCGACAAGATACGGGTGCGCGTCGGCCCTTACCCTGAGCGCGAGAAGGCCGAGAAGGCAGGCAAGCTGCTGGAAAAACATGGGATGCACCCGGTAATTCTCAGCGCCAAATGACCGGGTTTGATTTTGTCGTCATCGGGATATTGCTGTTTTCTTCTCTGCTCGGTTTGTGGCGCGGTCTGGTTCATGAGTTGATGGCTTTGCTGGGTTGGCCGTTTGCGCTGGTGTTGTGCAAGCTGTTCGCCGGGGACCTCGCGCCATTGCTGCCGCTAAAGGAAGAGGGGGCGCGTATAGTGGGTGCTTATGCCCTGGTGTTCATTGCCGCACTGATCGTATGGAGCATATTGACCAGATTGCTTGTCAAATTGCTCAAGGTGGTAGGTTCGGGCTGGTCGGACAAGGTGTTGGGCGGATTGTTCGGGGTGGTGCGCGGCGGATTGGTATTGCTGGTCCTGGTGTGGCTGGTCGGTTTGACGAATTATTACCAGCAACCATTCTGGCGCAATGCGCTGACGACCAGAGCGCTGGAAAATGCCGCGCTACTGACAAAAGTCTGGCTGCCCGACAGCGTTGCGCAGCGTATCCATTATGGGACTCGAAAATGAACTTTTTTAGGATGAGAAATTAATGTGCGGCATACTCGGGTTGATCTCGCAATCACCGGCCAACCAGCTGTTGTATGATGGCTTGCAGGTCTTGCAGCATCGCGGCCAGGATGCGGCCGGCATCGCGACGCTGGACGGACAGACTTTCCATCTGCACAAGGACAACGGGCTGGTGCGCGATGTGTTCCGCACCCGCCACATGCGTTCGCTGCTCGGGAATGCCGGGATCGCGCATGTGCGTTATCCGACTGCAGGTTCGGCGGTGGACCACAACGAAGCACAGCCTTTCTATGTGAATTCGCCGTTCGGCATCATGCTCGGACACAACGGCAACCTGACCAATGCCGAAGAACTGAAGAAGCAGCTATTCGTCGGCGATCTGCGCCACGTCAACACCAATTCCGATTCCGAGGTGCTGCTGAACGTGCTGGCACATGAGCTGCAGGTCAATTCCCGGCAATATCGTCTGGATGTGCAGACCATCTTTGCTGCGGTGACCGGTGTGCATAATCGCTGTCGCGGGGCGTATGCGGTAGTCGCGATGATCGCGGGCTACGGCCTGCTGGCGTTCCGGGATATTTACGGTATCCGCCCGCTGGTGATCGGCGTGAACGAAACCGCGCTGGGTACTGAATACCTGGTTGCATCGGAAAGCGTCGCACTGGATACCCTGGGTTTCAAGTTCCTGCGCGATATCGAACCGGGCGAGGCGGTTTTCGTCGATTTCGACGGCAATCTGCACAGCCGGCAATGCAGCGACCAGGCGACGCTGAATCCGTGCATCTTCGAATATGTCTACCTGGCGCGCCCCGACTCGGTGATCGACGGCGTGTCGGTGTACGAATCGCGCCTGTACATGGGCGAATACCTGGCCGACAAGATCAAGCGCAGCTGGAAAGAAATCGATATCGACGTGGTGATCCCGATCCCGGATTCCAGCCGTCCCAGCGCCCTGCAGCTGGCGAATCGCCTTGACATCCCGTTCCGCGAAGGTTTTGTGAAGAACCGCTATATCGGGCGAACCTTCATCATGCCGGGGCAGGCGATGCGCAAGAAGTCGGTGCGCCAGAAGCTGAATGCGATCGGTGTAGAGTTCAAGGGCAAGAACGTGCTGCTGGTGGACGACTCGATCGTGCGCGGCACCACCAGCCGCGAGATCGTGCAGATGGCGCGCGATGCGGGCGCGCGCAAGGTCTACTTCGCTTCTGCCGCGCCGCCGGTGCGCTTCCCGAATGTGTATGGCATAGACATGCCCAGCCCGCACGAGCTGATCGCCACCGGACGCAGCGACGACGAGATCTGCCGCGAGATCGGCGCGGACCGCATCATCTACCAGGATATCGCCGACCTGAAATCTGCGGTGCACAAGGCCAATCCAAACATCTACAGTTTTGACGCGTCGTGTTTTGACGGCAACTACATCACCGGGGACATCAGCGCCGACTACCTGAACAGGCTGGAAGCGCTGCGCGGCGGCGGGAAAGCCAACCCGCCGGTTGACGATGACCAGATGGAATTGAATTTGCCGATAAGCGCCGCTTCGATGTGACACGCATGGCGAAATTGGCAACGTGATCAAGTTGCCAATGTGACCAAGTTGACAGCATGAGAAGGCAAGTGATAACTTTCCTCCCGCGCCGATTTGAGGATCAGCTTGCGGGCGCGTAATAAATTCAGCTAAAGCGCGGGAAACCCGGTTTAGCCCAAGCTATCCGGGTTTTTACTTTTGGTTGAAGGAATCGTCATGACAAATCAATCCGACCGGACAATACCAGTCTATCAGCCGGAAACGCTGGCGGTCCATGCCGGCACGGTGCGCAGCCAGTTCGGCGAGCACAGCGAAGCATTGTTCCTGACTTCCAGCTTCGTGTTCGAGAATGCCGCGCAAGCCGCCGCGCGTTTCATCGGCGAACAGCAGGGCAACATCTATTCGCGCTTTACCAACCCGACCGTCACGATGTTCGAGGAGAGGCTCGCCGCGATGGAGGGTGCCGAGCAATGTGTCGCGACTGCCTCCGGGATGTCGGCGATCCTCGCGTGCGTGATGGGCGTGCTCAAGGCGGGCGATCACATCGTCGCCTCGCGCAGCCTGTTCGGCGCGACGGTCAACCTGTTCAACAACATCATCAAAAAATTCGGCGTCGAGACGACCTATGTTTCCGCCACCGATGTCGCGGAGTGGCAGGCGGCGGTGCGTCCCGAAACCAGATTGTTCTTTCTCGAAACGCCGTCGAATCCGCTGACCGAGGTCTCCGACATCGCGGCGATCGCCGCGGTAGCCAGGCGATGCGGCGCGCTGCTGGCGGTGGACAACTGTTTCTGCACGCCGATACTGCAACGCCCGCTGGAACTGGGTGCGGACATCGTGATCCATTCCGCGACCAAATACATCGACGGGCAGGGGCGCGTGCTGGGCGGCGCGGTGCTGGGCAGCAAAAAGAATCTGGAAGGCGTGTACGGTTTCCTGCGCACCGCCGGCCCGACGATGAGCGCGTTCAACGCCTGGGTGTTCCTGAAGGGCATCGAAACGCTCAAGTTGCGCATGGACGCGCACAGCGCCAATGCGCTGGAACTAGCGCGCTGGCTGGAAGCTCAGACTAATGTGGCACGGGTCTTCTATCCCGGTTTGCCTTCGCATCCGCAGCACCAGCTGGCGATGAAGCAGCAGAAGACCGGTGGTGGCATCGTGTCGTTCGAGGTGAAGGGCGGCAAGACTGCGGCCTGGCGCGTCATCGATAACACCAGATTGCTGTCCATCACCGCGAATCTCGGCGACACCAAGACCACGATCACCCACCCGGCCAGCACCACCCATGCGCGCATCACGCCGGAGGCCAGGGCTGCGGCCGGCATCAGCGACGGGCTGATCCGCATCGCGGTCGGTTTGGAAGCGGTCGTGGACATCCGGAACGATCTGGCGCGCGGCCTTTGATGGAACTGGCCGCTCAAGTCGGAACATTGCTCAAAGCGCACGGCATGATGCTGGCTACGGCGGAGTCCTGCACCGGCGGCGGCGTGGCTCAGGCGGTAACCGAGGTGGCGGGAAGTTCTGCGTGGTTCGAGCGCGGTTTCGTCACCTACTCCAACCTGTCCAAGCAGCAGATGCTGGGGGTCAGCGAGACTACCCTCAGGCAACATGGCGCGGTGTCCGAGATGACGGTGCGCGAGATGGTGGCGGGCGCGCTGCAGCACAGTGCCGCTCAGGTGGCCCTGGCCGTCAGCGGCATCGCCGGACCGGATGGAGGCACGCCGGACAAGCCGGTGGGCACGGTGTGGTTCGCCTGGGGTATCAGGCACGGCGAAATCCTCGCGCAACGCTGTCAGTTGGGCGGCAACCGTGCCGAAGTGCGCATCCAGGCTGTGAGTATCGCCCTGCGGGGGGTGGTTAACCTGCTGAATACATCGACTGAATCGGCCTGAAATCAGGATAAGAACGAACGTTCTGTACAACTGCGAATTGATGTGCCACAATTCGGCATCACTTTTGAAAGGGAATGAAAATGGATGACAATAAAAGCAAGGCACTCGCCGCGGCGCTGGGCCAGATTGAAAAGCAGTTCGGCAAAGGCTCGATCATGCGCCTCGGCGAACATGACGTGGCGCGCGACATACAAGTCGTTTCAACCGGGTCGTTGGGCCTGGACATCGCATTGGGTGTGGGCGGTTTGCCGCGCGGCCGCGTGATCGAGATATATGGACCGGAATCGTCCGGCAAGACCACGCTGTCCCTGCAAGTCATCGCCGAAATGCAGAAGATGGGCGGCACTGCGGCCTTCATCGATGCGGAACACGCGCTCGATCCGCAGTATGCGCAGAAGCTGGGCGTAAAGGTCGAAGACCTGCTGATCTCTCAGCCGGACAACGGCGAACAGGCGCTGGAAATCACCGACATGCTGGTGCGATCCGCCTCGGTGGATGTGGTGGTGATCGATTCTGTAGCCGCGCTGACACCCAAGGCCGAGATCGAGGGAGAGATGGGCGATGCGCAAATGGGCTTGCATGCGCGCCTGATGTCGCAGGCACTGCGCAAGTTGACCGGCAACATCAATCGTTCCAATACCATGGTGATCTTCATCAACCAGATACGCATGAAGATCGGTGTGATGTTCGGCAATCCCGAAACCACCACCGGCGGCAACGCGCTCAAGTTTTACGCATCGGTGCGCCTCGACATCCGCCGCATCGGCGCGATCAAGAAAGGCGACGAGGTGATCGGCAACGAGACACGGGTGAAAGTGGTTAAGAACAAGGTCGCCCCGCCTTTCCGCGAAGCATTGTTCGATATCCTGTACGGGGAAGGCATCTCGCGCGAAGGCGAGATCATCGACCTCGGCGTGCAGCACAAACTGGTGGAAAAAGCCGGTGCCTGGTACGCCTACAAAGGGGAAAAGATCGGGCAAGGCAAGGACAACGCCCGGGAATATTTGCGGGAGAATCCTCAAATCGCCCGCGAAATCGAAAACAAGGTGCGCGAAGCAGTAGGCGTGGCTTTGCTCGAACCCGTTGTAAAGCCTGCCGTGAAAGCCGCCGACAAAGCGGGTGAAAAAGCCGGTGCAAAAGCAGGCGCGAAAGCCTCCGAATAACATTTGATGGGACTACTAGCCATTCCACTAAGCTGTCATAAAGACGACAGCAAAGTGGCTGGTTATGGCCGGGCAGTCGGGTGAGGAAAAAATCTGAGGTCAGTCTGCGCGCGCGGGCGCTTCAATATTTAGCTAGGCGCGAATACAGCCGCGCCGAGCTGCGCGCCAAACTGTTGCCGCATGTTCAAGCCAATGCCGATTTCGAGCAAGCGCAGCCAATCGATCTGGATGCACTGCTGGACGACCTGACCACCCGCGGCTGGCTGTCCGATGTACGTGCGGCCACCCAACTGGTACACGCCAAACGTGGCCGCTTCGGCTTGCAGCGTATCACCCACGAGTTGCGTCAGAGGGGCATCTCGGAAGAACTGATCAGCGCCGCATTGCCGGAATTGAAAGACTGCGAACTGGAAACGGCGCGTGACGTATGGCAAAGAAAGTTTGGCATCGCACCTCGGGACGAGAAAGAAAAGGCGAAGCAAGTCCGCTTTCTTCAATCGCGCGGGTTCGCTCTGGATGCGATCTTCAAGGTGCTGCGGTTTGATGATTAATCAGCTTGCGTAGGGTGCAATAAACGTAGTGCATTGCACCGGATGTTTTTCGGTAATTGGTGCAATGCCCGTTGGTTATTGCACCCTACACAGACTGCCTTCCTTCACGGTCTGTGGTATAGCCGCCGCAGCCGCCCATGGTATGATGCGCGCCTTGTTCAAGCGTGTATTTGATACTCAGGGTGTGCAATGAAAAGCAGTGAAATCCGCCAGAAATTCCTGGATTACTTCGCCTCCAAAGGCCATACCATAGTCGCTTCCAGTTCGCTGGTTCCGCACGAGGACCCGACGCTGTTGTTCACCAATGCGGGGATGAACCAGTTCAAGGACGTGTTCCTCGGTTTCGACAAACGGCCCTATACCCGCGCCGCATCCAGCCAGAAATGCGTGCGCGCCGGCGGCAAGCACAACGATCTGGAGAACGTCGGCTACACCGCCCGCCATCACACCTTCTTCGAGATGCTGGGCAATTTCAGCTTCGGCGATTACTTCAAGCGCGACGCGATCAACTACGCGTGGGAGCTGCTTACCGTGGTGTTCAAGCTGCCCAGGGACAAGCTCACCATCACCGTGTATGCCGAGGACGATGAGGCATACGACATCTGGACCAAAGAGATCGGCGTGTCAGCCGAACGCGTGATACGCATCGGGGACAACAAGGGCGCACGCTACGCGTCCGACAACTTCTGGATGATGGGCGACACCGGCCCCTGCGGCCCCTGCACCGAGATTTTCTACGACCACGGCGAACATATTCCCGGCGGCCCACCCGGCAGCCCCGGCGAAGACGGCGACCGCTACATTGAAATCTGGAACAACGTGTTCATGCAGTTCAACCGTGACGAGGCGGGGGTGATGCACCCTCTGCCCAAGCCTTCGGTGGATACCGGCATGGGTCTGGAGCGCATCTCCGCGGTGTTGCAGCATGTGCACTCCAATTACGAGATCGACCTGTTCCAGGCGTTGATTGAGGCTGCTTATAAAGCGGTTCACGGGGATGATGCAGGAAAAGCTAGATACAATCTCGAATTAGGTTCGGTAAATAATCCATCCTATAGAGTATTGGCCGACCACATCCGCGCCTGCTCTTTTCTCATCGCCGACGGCGTGATCCCCGGTAACGAAGGCCGCGGCTATGTGTTGCGCCGCATTATCCGCCGCGCGATACGCCACGGTTACAAGCTGGGCGCGCGCGAGGCGTTTTTTTACAAAATGGTGCCCGATCTGGTGGCGCAGATGGGTGTTGCCTATCCCGAGCTGGTCGCAGAACAGGTGCGCGTGAAGGGCATACTCAAGCTGGAAGAGGAGCGCTTCTTTGCGACGATCGATAAGGGAATGAATTTTCTTGAAAATGAATTATCTCCGGTGATGCGTGCTTTGAATGCGTTGGCTTTAGAAAAAGGGTGGAGAATTCAAAATTCAGTGGCACAAGTTGGTTCTGGCAATCATTATGTTGCAGCAACTGTCCGCAACAATTCTGATGGGGTGGTGAAGAAGGTTGCTATTTTTGAGGGTGGTTTCAACGAGGCCATCATTGTTTCAGAGGTTACTCAAGCACAGGCGGAGGAAAATTATTTCTTGCCTAGTGCGAACGTTCCTCCAATGGTTCGAAATAATGCTGTCATGCTCACCAAAGATAATTATCCGTTAAGTGGTGGAGTGGCGTTTCTACTTCACGACACTTTCGGTTTTCCGCTCGATCTGACCCAGGACGTATGTCGCGAACACGGCGTGACGGTGGATGTGGCTGCTTTCGACAAGGCGATGGCGCAACAGAAAGATCAGGCACGCGCGGCAGGCAAGTTCAAGATGGCGGCGAACCTCGAATACTCAGGCCCGGTGACCACTTTCCACGGATATGAAACGCTGGAGCGGAAAGGCAACATCCTCGCGCTATACAAGGATGGCACTTCGGTCAACGAGCTCACTGAAGGCGACATTGGTGTGGTGGTACTTGATGATACGCCGTTCTACGCCGAGTCCGGCGGCCAGGTTGGCGACCGCGGCGAACTGCGCAGCGTGCATGGCATCTTTGCGGTAGAGGACACGCAGAAGATACAGGCTAGCGTGTTCGGCCATCACGGTGTCGTGAAGACCGGAAAATTGACCGTGGGCAAGGACGTCACCGCCAAGGTGGATGTCGCTGCGCGCCAAGCCACGATGCGCAACCACAGCGCAACGCACCTCATGCACAAGGCGCTACGCGAGGTGCTGGGCAGCCATGTGCAGCAGAAAGGTTCGCTGGTCGACCCTGATAAGTTGCGCTTTGATTTTGCTCATACCAAGCCATTGACGCATGAAGAAATGTTCAAAATTGAACAGATCGTCAATAGGGAGATCATCGCAAATACCCCGACACAGGTGCGTCAGATGGTGATCGACGATGCAAGGAAAACGGGCGCCATGATGCTGTTTGGCGAGAAATACGGCGATGAAGTGCGTGTCCTGAATATCGGATCCTCATGCGAGCTATGCGGGGGCACCCACGTCAAGCGCACGGGGGATATAGGTTTGTTCCAGATACTGGAAGAATCTGGTGTGGCTGCTGGCGTAAGGCGGATTGAGGCGCGCACAGGTTTTGGAGCTATCCAGTGGATTCAGGAAGGACAGCAGGAACTATTTAATGTTGGGGAAATGCTTAGCAGTTCAACATCTGAGATTCCGAATCGCATCCAGAATCTGATTAATCAGAGAAAACAGCTTGAACTGGAGTTAGCTCAACTTAAATCTAAATTTGCCTCTGCTCAGGGTGATGAACTGGTTGCCAAGGCCCAGGATATCAACGGCGCGAAGGTACTGGCTGCGGTGCTGGATGGCGCAGATGCAGCGGTGCTGCGCGAGACACTGGACAAGCTCAAGGATAAACTTAGATCAGCCGCGATCGTGCTGGCGGCGGTGACGGATGGCAAAGTCAGCCTGATTGCCGGGGTGACGCCGGATATCGTCGCGAAAATAAAAGCGGGCGAACTGGTGAACATGGTTGCGCAGCAGGTAGGCGGCAAGGGCGGGGGGAGGCCGGACATGGCGATGGCGGGCGGCACGCAACCGGAGCATCTGGCTAAGGCGCTGGCCTCAGTTTCAACTTGGGTTCAGGCGAAGTTATAGTTTGGAGCGTCCGGCCTTTGCTAGTCGCGCCCGCACCGGGGCTTCGCCTACCGTGGCGCGACTGCTACCCCTCTATGGCGATGGCGGGTGGCACGCAACCCGAGCATCTTGCATCTGCATTGGCCTCGGTTCCGGCCTGGGTGAAAGGAAAACTCGTACCTTAGCTGCTCGATCATGAAAAAGTACCGGCTTGTGTTCGCAGCCGGAACTTGTGGTCGAAATATTTGCTTCCATCGCGGGTCGGATAAAGTAACGCAATTGATTTAAGCGCAGGATCGGCAATGTAAATTCAGGATCGGATCAGTGCTCACCCATAAGGGGCGATACAAGTGGACGAATCCCGTTGTAACGTGATGCTGGTTAATGACGATTTGTTTGAAATCGATCTGGCGCGCCGAGCCGCTGCGGAGTCCCGTGTCAGGATATCTTTGACAATAGTGGAGGGTTGCGATGCCACCCTGGATTGGTTTGGCGCAGGTTCCGCCAAATCGGAGCAGATGCCGCACCTGATCCTGTTGGACCTGCAATTGCCCAAACTTGACGGGCTGGCGGCATTGCGCAGCATGCGTACACATGCTGCCACCCGCAATATCCCTATCGTGGTGTTTTCAGCCCAATACACGCATGATGATGTGTTGCTGAGCTACCGGGCCGGCGCAAACAGCTTTGTGGCCAAGCCCGCAGATTTGGAGCAGTTCACCGAATTTTTTCGCGAGCACCTGGAACACTGGATGCCCCACTGCCGTCCGTGAACTGACGCGGATATCGAGCGTGCGCACGCTGGTGTAGCGTAGCGGGTGCTGTCTTAAAACGGCAGCTGCAGATGCGGCGCAGCTTGCCGGAATATCCTGCGAAAATCGTCCTGGATGTTTTCCAACGCGACCTCGCTGTCCGCCTCGAAGCGCAGCACGATCACCGGCGTGGTGTTGCTGGGACGCGCCAGGCCGAAGCCGTTGCTGTATTCAACACGCAAACCGTCCAGCGTGATGATCTCCATCGGGTCGGTGAATTTCGCGGTACTTTTCAGCTGCGCCAGCAGAGCGTGGTTCTCGCCTTCCGCGGTGTGTATGTGCAATTCCGGCGTGCAGACCGCATCCGGCAGCGCATTCAGAGCGGCACTCGGATCTTTCACCCTGCTCAGTATCTCCAGCAGGCGCGCGCCGGTATAAAGCCCGTCGTCAAATCCATACCAGCGTTCCTTGAAGAACACATGGCCGCTCATCTCGCCGGCCAGCAGCGCGCCGGTCTCTTTCATCTTGGCCTTGACCAGCGAATGCCCTGTCTTCCACAGTGTCGGTCTGCCGCCGTGTTTGCGTATCCAGCCGAACAGGTTGCGCGTGGATTTCACATCGAAGATGATCTCAGCGCCGGGGTTGCGGCTCAATACATCGGCGGCATACAGCATCAACTGGCGATCCGGATAGATGATCCTGCCATCCCGGGTGACCACGCCGAGCCGGTCGCCGTCGCCGTCATAGGCCAGGCCCAGTTCGCTGTCGTTGTCGCGCAACGCGGCGATCAGGTCCTCAAGATTGTGCGGGTCGGAGGGGTCGGGATGATGATTGGGGAAATGCCCGTCGACTTCGCAGTACATTTCCTGCACGGTGCAGCCAAGCTGGCGATAGAGGTTGGCGACATAAGCACCCGCCACGCCGTTGCCGCAATCAACGGTTATTTTCATGGGCCTTGCCAGCTTGATGCCGGAGACTATGCGCGCGACGTAAGCCGCGCTGATATCGCGCTGTTCATATGTCCCGTTGCCATGCGTCAGGTTGTTTTGCTCTATGCGCAGGCGTAATCCCTGTATGGTTTCGCCGGAAAGGGTTTCGTCGGCCAGCACCATTTTAAGGCCGTTGTAATCGGGAGGATTGTGGCTGCCGGTGAGCATCACCGCGCAGCTGGTCTGCAATTGGTATGCGGCGAAATACACCATAGGCGTCGGCACGCAGCCCACGTCGATCACATTGATGCCGCTTTTGCGGATGCCGCGCGCCAGCGCGGCGATCAGCTCCGGGCCTGACAGCCTGCCGTCGCGCCCGATGGCGATGGTGTGTTGTCCGCGCGCTTGTGCTTCGGAACCGATGGCATGGCCGATTGCCTCGACAATCTCGGGCGTCAGCGTCTTGCCGACGATACCGCGTATGTCATATGCCTTGAAAATTTCCCTGGGGAGGTTGTTCAACATGAATGTGCTTCCGGAATATTGAGCTACATCTGCTCGATTTTTTGCCAGACGAGTTCCGGCGTGAGTTGCACCATGCAGTTAAAATGTCCCAGGGGACATTCGCGTTTGAAGCAGGGGCTGCACTTCAAGTCGAGTTTGACGACCTCGGCACGGGGTGAAAGTGGCGGCGTGAACTGCGGGCTGCTGGAACCGAATAATGCGAGCATGGGCTTGTCCAGCGCGGCAGCCAGATGCATCAATCCGGAGTCATTACTGATGACCAGTTGGGCGCAGGAAAGCAGGGCGACAGCATCGCCAAGATCGGTGCTGCCGCACAGGTTGCGGCACGACTGATTACCCAATGCGACGATTTTTTCCGCAATCTCGCTGTCTTTGGCGGAGCCGACTATCCACACCGCAAAACCATACTTCTGGAGACGCTGTGCGATCTCCGCGAAATAGGGAACCGGCCAACGCTTGGCCGGGCCGTATTCGGCACCGGGGCAAAACACTGCGACGGGTTTGTCCAGGGTCAGGCCCAGTTTGCGCAGCGTGGCATCGCGTTGCGAGGTGTCCACTGACAGCGCGGGGTTGGGTAACGGGCGCGGGATATCATCGCCGGCCTGTTCGGCGAGCTGGGCATAGCGTTCCACCATCAACGGCAATCTGGTTTTATTCAGGCTGCGAGCATCATTGAGCAGGCCGTAGCGCATCTCTCCGACAAATCCGGTGCGCAGCGGTATGTGCGCAAAAAAGGGAACGAGCGCGGATTTCAGCGAGTTGGGCAAAACGATAGCCTGGTCGTAGCGCGCCTCGCGCAGCTGTTTGCCCAACTGGTAGCGATGTCCCAGTGCTAGTGCGCCATGCGGGAACGGATTGCTAACGACTTCATGCACTTCCGGCATGGCGCGCAGCAACCCGTCTGTCCACGGTGGGGCAAGGATGTCGATCTGGCTGTCGGGGTGGCGTTGTTTCAGGCGCGCCAGCATGGGCTGCATCAGCATGGTGTCGCCCACCCAGCTGGGGCCGATAATCAGTAGCTTGTACATTGCGCCCGGGGTTGGCGTGATCAGTGATGGGCGCGCGGCAGCTCGCCCTTGAAGCGGTATAGCGTGCCGCAGTAAGGGCAGCGCGCTTCGCCGCCCTGGCTGAGCGGAATCACCACTTTCGGATGGGCGTTCCAAAGATTCATGTCTGGCATCGGGCAGGTCAATGGCAGATCCTTGGCCGTGATTTCGATATAACTCCGGGTGATGTCCTGTTTGCTCATGCGGTTCTCCTCAAACGTAATTCAACCAGCCGGCGTGCTGCGCATGCTTGCCCGCCGCGCAATCAAAAAAGGCTTGTTGCAGTTTGCCGGTGATGACGCCGCGCGAACCGCTGCCTATGGTGCGGCGATCCAGTTCCCGTATCGGTGTGACTTCCGCTGCGGTTCCGGTGAAGAAGGCTTCCTCTGAGCAATAGACCTCGTCGCGGGTGATGCGTTTCTCGATCACCTCGATGCCCATTTCCTTGGCCAGCGTGATGACGGAGTCGCGCGTGATGCCTTCCAGGCAGGAAGTCAGGTCGGGGGTGTACAGCTTGCCCTTCTTGACGATGAAGATGTTCTCGCCGGCACCCTCGGCAACGTAGCCGTCCACATCCAGCAACAGGGCTTCGTCGTAGTTGTCGTTTGCGACCTCCTGGTGTGCCAGGATTGAATTGGAATACGAGCTGACCGATTTGGCGCGGCACATGTTGATGTTCACGTGATGTCTGGTGAAGCTGGAAGTCTTCACGCGGATCCCCTTTTGCATGCCCTCGTCACCCAGGTATGCGCCCCACGGCCAGGCGGCAACCGCGACATGGGTGGACAGCGTTGTGGCGGCGATGCCCATCGCCTCGGAGCCATAGAAAGCAATCGGACGGATGTAGCAGGATTCCAGTTTGTTGGCGCGCACCACTTCGCGGTGCGCCTCGATGATGGTGGCCTTGTCGTAGGGCATCTTCATCTGGAAGATGTGTGCTGAGTTGAACAGCCGGTCTGTGTGTTCTTCCAGACGGAAGATCGCCGTGCCTTTCGCGGCCTTGTATGCGCGCACGCCTTCGAACACGCCCATGCCGTAATGCAGGGTGTGCGTCAGTACGTGGGTGGTGGCATCGCGCCAAGGCACGAGCTTGCCGTCGTACCAGATAAAGCCGTCGCGGTCGGACATCGACATAATGGGATTCCTTTGATGTGGTTCAGTTGCAAAGCGGCTATTCTAGCGTGTTACAGCGGATTTATGAAGAAGCAGCTTAAAATCTTGCCGGCAACGAAACAAGATGCAGGCTCGGGCAACGAGATATATTTCTTTATTGGTTGATTCAGGTATGATTAAGGACGGTTGCGACTCTGTATCCAAGAGCTTAAATTCTTATTGGCACTTGTGGAAAATCCTGAATATGGCAAAGTTTCCTGAAATCATTCCAGAGAACACCTACGCGCAAGAAGATAAATTGCACAGGGATTTGTTGATTTTTGCATGCGCCTTCATGAATCTGGGGGTGGTGCTCTGGTTGGCCATCTACTGGTTTATGGGGCTGCATTTCTCTGCCAACATTCCGTTGCTCTACCAGCTTATCTCGGTGGCTTCGCTGGTGTACTACCTGAAAAGCAAAAAGTTCGGGATATTTCGTTTTGTGCAATTGTCGTTGTTCCTGTTTGTTCCATTCATCATGCAATGGAGTATCGGCAACTCCGTCACGGCCAGCGGTGTGATGCTCTGGGCCTTGCTGGCGCCGATAGGCGCATTGGTGGTTTCCGGCTGGAGAGAGTCCGTGCCCTGGTTCATCGCGTATATCGTGATGACGGTGGTGTCCGGTTCTTTTGACTATTACCTGGGCACCAACGATAGCAACGGCATGTCGATGAAAACCATCGGTTTTTTCTTTGCGCTCAATTTTGCCGCGATGTCCTCGATCATGTATTTTCTGATGCGTTATTTTGTCGTGGCGATGGACAGGATCAAGAACCAGCTCGACCAGCAGCATCAACTATTGGCAGAGGAACAGAAAAAATCCGAGCGCGTGTTGCTTAACGTGCTGCCAAGCAGTATCGCCCAGCGACTGAAAAATCATCAGGGCCTGATAGCGGACGGTCATGCCGACGTGACAGTGATGTTTGCCGACCTGGTTAATTTTACGCAACTGACGGAGTCGCTGTCCCCGGATCAGATGGTCGGCTTGCTGAATACTATTTTTTCCGGTTTTGATGAATTGTGTGAAAAGTACGGCGTGGAAAAGATCAAGACCATAGGCGATGCCTATATGGTGGTGGGCGGGCTGAGCCAGGATAATACCGATTACACTCGGGATATCGCGGATTTATCTTTGGAGATGCGCCAGTATGTGACCGAAAATCCGGGTTTGTCCAGATACAAGCTGGGCATACACACGGGTATCGCTACCGGACCCGTGGTTGCGGGAGTGATCGGCACCAAACGATTCATCTACGATCTATGGGGAGACACGGTGAATATTGCCAGTCGTCTGACCGATGAGGCAGTGCAGGACGTGATCCAGGTGGACAAGACCACCTATAACAGGCTGCGCCACGACTACGCCTTTGAGCCCCCGGCAACCATTCATGTCAAGGGCAAAGGCGAGATGGTCATGTATCGCCTCACGGAACGTCTCGATGATTCTAACAAGTCCCGCAATCACTCTCCCGATATTCAGGCGATAGTAAACCCGTCTGTCTGATTGTCACCCGGCAAAATTTGAACCCAAGGAATGACCGGACATGTTATTCCCCGATCTTGTCCGTCTCACCACTTCCAGCATCACCACCTATCGGCTGCGCAGCTTCCTGACCGCTTTGGGTATTGCCATCGGCATCACCGCGGTAATCATGCTGACTTCGATAGGCGAAGGGTTGCACCGGTTTGTGCTGGCGGAATTCAGCCAGTTCGGGACCAACCTGATCTCGGTCCAGCCGGGCAAGACCCAGACCCAGGGCGGCAATGTGGGTATCTTCGGGTCAGTCAGGCAATTATCCATCGAGGATGCGCAGTCGTTGCGTCACCTGCCGAATGTCGAGTATGTTGATCCCAGCGTCACCGGCAATGCCGAGGTGCGCTTCAACGGCAAGACCCGCCGAACCACGGTTTACGGTGCCGGGCACGATTTCACCAAGGTGCTGGCAAGCAAGGTGCAGACCGGCAGTTTCCTGCCCGATGAAGATCCCAGTCAGGCGCGTGCGCTGGTCGTGCTCGGGTCGAAAGTCCGCCAGGAATTATTTGCCGGGCTGAATCCGCTGGGCAGCTATTTGCGCATCGGCGGACAACGCTACCGGGTGATCGGTGTGATGGAACCCAAGGGGCAGATACTCGGTTTAGACATGGACGATACCGTGATAATTCCTGCCGCGCGCGCGCTGGAGTTGTTCAATCGCTCGGGGCTGATGGAAATCCACTTGAGCTACAGTGCCAATGCCGATTTGCAGGGCGTTTTGAACGCCATCACCACGCTGCTCAAGGAACGGCACGGAAGAGTAGATTTCACCCTGGTTCCGCAGGAGAAGGCCCTTGAAGTGCTCGGTTCGGTACTGGACGTGATCACTTTCGCGGTTGGCGCCCTGGGCGGCATATCACTGCTGGTGGGCGGGGTCGGTATTCTGACCATCATGACCATGGCGGTCACCGAACGCACTGCCGAGATTGGTTTGTTGCGCGCCCTCGGGGCACGCGAACGGCAGGTGTTGACGCTGTTCCTGGGTGAAGCGATGTTGTTGTCCGCGCTGGGCGGATTGGCCGGGCTGGCGCTCGGTGTCGGCATTACCCAGGCGTTGCATCTGTTGTTTCCGGCATTGCCGGTGCACACCCCATGGCTGTTCGCCGTGCTCGCGGAATTGAGTGCGGTCAGCATCGGTTTGCTGGCGGGAGTGATTCCGGCACGGAGAGCGGCAAGGCTGAACCCGGTTGAGGCACTGCATGCGGAATGATCTGGCCGCCACGCAATCCGTTTCAGTCACGAATGTTGCGTTTTTGCGCATGCATTATCCGGAATGAAAAATACAAAAAATCGTTGTGATATTTTTTGCAACGTCATCGACAACTACGGTGACATCGGCGTGTGCTGGCGGCTGGCGCGGCAATTGGCGAATGAGCATGGCCTGGCAGTCAGATTGTGGGTGGATGATCCGGGCGCCCTCGCCAAACTGTGTCCTGATCTCGACGTGGCATCGGGTCGCCAGCAGCGACGCGGTGTGGAAGTGTGCCGCTGGGGCAGGGACTTTCCCGCAGTGCAGCCCGCCGATCTGGTGATCGAGGCCTTTGCCTGCCAGTTGCCGGACTCATATGTCGCCGCGATGGCTGTGCAAGTCCGGCAACCGGTCTGGATCAACCTTGAATACCTGAGTGCAGAAGATTGGGTGCATGGCTGCCACAAGCTGCCTTCGCCGCATCCGGACCTGCCGCTGACCAAGTACTTTTTCTTTCCCGGGTTCACGGCGCAGACTGGGGGTCTGATACTGGAACGGGACCTGTTGGCAAGGCGCGATGTTTTTCAGGACGATGCAGGACAGCAGCGTGCATTCTGGCAGTCCGTCGGTGTAGAGATGCCTGCGGCGGAAACGCTGAAAGTGTCTCTGTTCGGCTATCAGAATGCGATGCTGGGCAGTCTGTTCGATGCCTGGTCTGGCGGCAGGCAGCCGGTGTTGTGCCTGGTGCCGGAAGGCCGCATCCTGCACCAGGTCGGGCAATATTTCGGCGATGACGCGCCGCTCACTGGAAAGGGCTATACCCTGGGCAATCTTCAAGTTCGCGTGCTGCCGTTCGTCGAGCAGGAGCGCTATGACCTGCTGCTGTGGGCATGCGATATGAAT